>JAISMV010000109.1 GCA_031276535.1 Flavobacteriaceae bacterium | reverse complement strand
AACGGAGGCTCCCGAGAAAACCGAACGGTTAAAAAAATGAATTTAGATTTAGAGACTGTTTAAATTTTATTAAAATATTTTTTTTAGGTTCTAAATTATATTTTGCATTCTTTTTAAGATCTTTTGAGCGGATTTTTAACTTTTTCTTATTGATTTAGAACGATAAATCTTCAAATAAAAAGCAAAAAATCAATCTCAAAAATAGCAATAAAATTTAAACAGGCTCTTAAACGAAAGTCTGAAAGAAAAAAAGGTATCCGAAAAAAATTCGGATACCTTTGTAGCACTCATTAAAAAATTGTTATGAGTTTTAACGGAATCTGTCTACAGATTTTAAGAGCTTTTCATCCTTATTGATGTACTTATTTGCCATGGCAAGCAGAATAATCAGCAGAACCGGGACAAACAGCCCAACACCTTTCACAGGAGAAAAATCTCCTCCAGATGAGTTTAGTAAATCATAAACCATAAAACCGGTTAACATTACATTGATAATTATATTTATATAATTAATTTTCTTTTGGAAATTTCTGTTCTTAAAACAGAAAAGAGAAATAAAAGCTAAAAATCCGACAATAAACAAAAGGATCATATCCACTGATTCATCAGAAATAAAATCTGTCGTATAACCAACAATTCCTCCGATAGTTCCGGCTAATACAAGATAAATACTTTGGACTCTTTGAATCAAGATTTCTGTTTTTTGATATGCAAATGTAAAAAAAATTAGTGTTTTAGTAAAATATTTTGTAATTTTGCTCCATAATCTGCTGTAAGATTAAGTATTATTTTCGTAAAGTTACTACTTTATTTTCGTATAAAATAATCAAAATCAGAATTTTACAAATAAAATCAAAAAAAAATTAAATTATTTACGTAAACATAACTTATGTTTGAGGAACAAAAGCTAAAGGCAATGAAAGTGGCTGAATTGCACGTTATTGCTGATAAATTAGAAATTAAAAGTTCAGGATTAAAAAAAACAGAATTGATAGAATTGATCTTAGCTCATCAAAATAAAAATATCCCTGCAAATGAGCCGGAAATTCCTGTCGAAGATACTAAACCTGTGGCTGAAAAACGGCAGAGAAAAAGAATTCCATCCAAAACCCAAAGAGAAAATTCCTTTTTCAACGAAGAAAAATTCGAAGCAACAGAAGTGATAAATGATGTCGAAGAAGAAAAAACAGAGATAGAGGAAGAAAAAAATAAAAAAGAAAACACATTATTTCCTGAAGAAGACGATTTCAAAGAAATAACAGCTTATAGAAAACCTCAGGTAATTTTAAGAAAGAGTGCAGACAGCACGCATTTCCAAAAAACGATCATTACCCCGGAAGAGAGAAAATCTCCTGAAAATGACGAAAAAACTAATTTTCAGAAACAAAAAAATCCCTGCAAGAACGACATTAAGTACACGAACGGAAACAAATATCGTTCCTCAGATTACGAATTTGAAGGAATTATTACCACAGAAGGAGTGTTGGAAATCACTCAGGACGGATATGGCTTTTTGCGCTCCTCAGATTTTAATTACCTCTCATCCCCGGACGATGTATACGTTTCTCCTTCCCAGATAAAACTTTTCGGACTTAAAACCGGAGATACCGTTACTGGAGAAGTTCGTCCCCCTAAAGAAGGAGAGAAATTTTTCCCATTAGTTAAAATCATTGAAATTAACGGAAGAGAACCTTCCTTTGTTCGGGACAGAGTTTCTTTCGAACACTTAACTCCGCTGTTCCCGGAAGAAAAATTTAAATTGGCAGGCGTAGGAGCCACCCTCTCCACACGGGTAGTAGACTTATTTTCTCCCATAGGAAAAGGACAGAGAGGAATGATCGTAGCTCAGCCGAAAACAGGAAAAACCCTGTTGTTGAAAGATATTGCAAATGTTATCTCCATCAATCATCCGGAAGTCTATATAATAGTATTGCTAATTGATGAACGTCCCGAAGAAGTTACCGACATGCAGCGAAGTGTAAAAGGAGAAGTCATCGCTTCCACCTTTGACGAATCTGCCGAAAAACATGTGAAAGTAGCAAACATAGTATTATCAAAAGCACAGAGAATGGTAGAATGCGGACATGATGTAGTCATACTCCTGGATTCCATTACACGGTTAGCACGTGCATATAATACCGTATCACCCGCATCGGGAAAAGTATTATCGGGAGGGGTGGATGCAAATGCCCTACATAAACCCAAACGCTTTTTCGGTGCAGCAAGAAATATAGAAGGAGGCGGATCACTTACCATCATAGCAACCGCATTGATTGACACAGGATCTAAAATGGATGAAGTCATCTTTGAAGAATTTAAAGGAACCGGAAATATGGAACTACAATTAGACAGAAAAATAGCCAATAAAAGAATCTATCCTGCGATTGACTTAGTTTCCTCTTCCACCCGTCGGGATGATCTCCTATTGGATGCGGTAGTACAACAAAGAATGTGGATTTTAAGAAATCATCTGGCTGACATGAACCCGTTGGAAGCAATGGAATTCATAAAAAACAGACTGGAACGATCCCTTTCCAATGAAGAATTCTTGCTTACTATGAATCAGTAATGAAAAATTTTCATTAATACACCACGGATAATAAATATAGAGGTATTGCTCAGCAAGTACACAGAGACATTTTTAAGACATCCCGGGAAATACCATTCAGAAAATTGATATTGGGAGGATTATAAAAGGAAAAGAAGTTATGATGCCTTAGACAGAGGGGAATTAGCTTTACAAGAATCCTTTTATGAAAGATCGGAAAACCAATAACCGGCTGCAACGAATATTCCCGCGGTTTCGGTTCTTAACCGGTTTTTCCCCAGGTCTACTCCCGTTGCTCCCAAAGAATAAAGCTCTTCTACTTCTTTTTTGGAAAAATCTCCTTCCGGACCTATTAATATAGTTGTTTTATTGGGTTGAGGCAAAATATCTTTTAAAGAAACCTTTTTATATTCCTTGTAACAATGGGTGAGAAAAAGGTTTTCCGGCTCTTTTTCCATAAATTCTTTAAGCGGGGTTAACGGATGGATTATAGGAAATATAGTCCTCAACGACTGTTTACAGGCGCTTTCTACTTGTTTTTGAATTTTCTCGATTTTTAAATTTTTTCTTTCTGAATTTGCGCACAAAAGAGGGGTAATTTCCGAAACACCCAGTTCTGTTGCCTTTTCTATGAAAAATTCAAATCGGTCTATATTTTTGGTGGGAGCTATAGCGATATGCAGCCTGTTTTTTTTCGGTTGTTCGGGCGGAAATATCTCCAATATCTCTACTTCCACCCGCTTCCCCGTTAGTATTAATTTTCCCTGCGCCAGATTCCCTTTTCCGTCTGTGATATAAATATTCTCCCCCGAACTCATCCGCAAAACCCTCGTGATGTGATGTTCTTCTTCATCCTGAAGTTTTACTTCATCCGGAAAAAAGTTTCCTATAAACAGTTTCATATCTTTTCTTCTATTTTTGCAATCTGAACAAAGGTAACGGATTTTCACCCTTTTTTGTTACCGTTTTACAGAGAAACCCCGGATTTAATTCCGGGTATTCATAATAATCCTAATTCAAATCTGGCTTCCTCGCTCATCATGTCTTTATCCCAAGAAGGTTCAAAAGTTATTTTAACTTCTGCTTTTTTTATTTCTTCAATAGTATTGACCTTTTCTTCTACTTCCATTGGCAGGGTTTCTGCAACCGGACAATTAGGCGTGGTTAAAGTCATCAAAATCTCTGCATCTCCGTCTGTGCTGATCTGTACATCATAGATCAGACCCAAATCATAAATGTTTACAGGAATTTCGGGATCATATACTGTTTTCAGTTTCTCTATAATCTTTTCTCCTAAGGCGTGTATTTGGTTTTCGGTCAGAGACATATCAACAATAATCTTCGTATGCTTGTTTTAAGTTTTCGGCGATCATTTCCCCGGAATGTCCTTCAATATGGTGTCTTTCTAAGAAATGAACCAATTCGCCATCTTTAAATAACGCAATTGATGGAGAAGAAGGTGGGAAAGGAACTAGATGTTCTCTTGCCGTTTTTACCGCATCAATATCAAACCCTGCAAAGACAGTGGTAAGGTGATTCGGTTTTTTTCCGGTTCCTTCTACCGATAATAAAACCCCGGGACGCGCTCCGGCTGCAGCACAACCACAAACGGAATTAATCAACAATAAAGTAGTTCCCGGACGTTTCAATGCGGCAAGTACTTTTTCCGAAGAGTCTAAATCTTCAAACCCTTTGTTGGTTAACTGCGCCTTCATTGGCGCTACTATTTCTTCTGGATACATAAATTTTATTTTATTATTTATACTTAGACAAAACTAACTAATGTTTACCAATCAAACAAATGTTTATATTTGATGATTGTTTAATCTAAATTACGTCAAAAATAATACTAGCAGGTTATTTTTGTTATTGATATTACTTATAGTCGCATTAATTTTCTATGAATCAGAAATATACCAAAGAAGAACACCTAAAGGGAGATACTGTAATAAAATATTTATTTGAAAAGGGTTTTTGGGCGAACAAATATCCTTTAAAAATTATTTATTGTGCTCAGACAAAGACACCTTCCTGCCATAAGACCGGAGTTTCTGTTTCTAAGAAAAATTTTAAACGAGCGGTAGACCGAAACCGCATTAAACGGCTTTTACGAGAGTGTTATCGTTTACATAAAAAAGAATTATACGATATTTTTCCTGATCCTCACCTTTTTATGATTATCTATGCCGGAAAAGAAATCCTTTCTTTTCAGGAATTAGAAGAAAAATATTTGAAATTACTGGGAAAAATTAAAAATTCCGATAATTGAATTTCCTTTTGTTTATTTTGGCTGTGAAAGCGTTCGCAGTTGTTTTACAATGAAAACAACAAGGATTCCTATTACGGCTGCCAATCCCGAATAGAAAAATTTATCGTTCGGATCTGTGGTAAGCCCGGCGCTATAGTTGATCTGTGAAGCGTTAAAAATAATTACCAAAATAAAAACAACCAGAGATATATTTAAAAAGTATTTCATCTTTCTCATTTTTACAAATGTATGAAAGTATCATTAAAAAAAAGTATTACATGAGACTTTTTCTTTTTTAATCGTATTTGTATGGAGGTGTCTGATCATTCCTTAAAGGTTTATAAATGGCCCCATATCCATATGTTTAATATGGTTTTGAGGAAGATAATAAACTTAAGTTTTGTTATGTGAATAATGTTAACCCTTAGTGCATTATCCTGTCAGATTAATTTTTAAGTTATTGATGTTTATGCCGAAGACAAGTTTATTTAAATATTGAATAGAAGTTAGAGTTGTAATTTTGGTTTAATTAGGCTTAAAGTAAAAAATTTCAAATTCACATGGCTTGTGTAATTCTCTCAAAATTAATTTGTGACTTGCTTTTAAGTTGCTCATATATTTATTTGATAATTAAATATATAACATTTTAGCTGATTGAGTAGCTTTTTTTATAATGTACAACGGGTTAGACTAATTGCTATAAATTATGTTATAGAATTTTTCTTAGTTGTATATTGCTTAATGTTCACAGTTCAGGCATTAAAAAGTTGTGCAAGCCACAAAAAAGTGGTATTCTTGTATTGGAAAAGCAAAATCTTATGAACAAAACAAAAATTTTGGTGACAGGAGGCTTGGGATTTATCGGGTCCCATACGGTTGTTGAATTGATTCAATCCGGGTTGGAACCGATTATTGTTGACGATTTAAGTAATTCGGAATTATTTATCTTAGACAGAATTGAACAAATTACAGGAAGTAGACCCAAATTTTACCCGTATGATGTTTGCGATTCAGATAAATTAAAAACTGTTTTTTCAGAAAATAAAAATATAAAAGCCTGCATTCATTTTGCAGCAAAAAAGGCGGTAGGAGAATCAATGAAAATACCGTTAGTTTATTACAGAACGAATTTGGTTTCTTTACTGAACGTTTTGGAGACAATGAAAGAATTTAATGCGGACTGCTTTGTATTTTCTTCTTCAGCAACCGTTTATGGACAGCCTGAACACTTGCCCGCAAACGAATCATCGCCACTTCAAAAAGCCACATCTTCTTACGGAAGTACCAAACAAATGGCAGAAGATATCTTAGAAAAAGTTTCTGCTACGGGCAGTTTGAAAACCCTGTCTTTACGGTATTTTAATCCGGTAGGAGCCCATCAGTCTGCTCTCATAGGAGAACTGCCTAAAGGAATTCCCAATAATCTTATGCCCTTTGTTACCCAAACGGCCATTGGAATAAGAGAAAAATTAACCGTCTTCGGAAACGATTACAATACGCCGGACGGAACCTGCATACGAGATTATATCCATGTTGTGGACTTAGCCAAAGCACACGTAAATGCATGCAATTACCTGTTAACACATGCCGATTCAATCTCTTACGATGTATTTAACATAGGTACGGGTAAAGGAATTTCCGTATTGGAAATTGTGAGTGCTTTTGAAGAAGTAAATAAAGTAAAAGTTCCCTATATTATTGGTTCAAGAAGAGACGGAGACGTCGAAAGTATTTATGCCAGCTGTTCCAAAGCAAACCAGATTTTGAAATGGGAAGCGCAATATACTCTGGAAGATATGGTAAAAGATGCTTGGAATTGGGAAAAAGCATATAGAAAACACACAAAATAAAAAGATATTTTCTATAAACTACGTACCTTTGGAAAAAATCAAACTAAATTATGGGTCAAGACATTATATTCGATTTAATTGAAAAAGAGAAGCAAAGACAAATTAAAGGAATAGAGCTTATTGCTTCGGAGAACTTTGTCAGTGAAGAAGTTATGAAAGCAGCGGGATCTGTTTTAACCAATAAATATGCAGAAGGGTATCCCGGAAGGAGATATTATGGAGGCTGCGAAGTAGTGGATGAAATAGAGCAAATAGCAATTGACCGTGCAAAAGAATTATTCGGGGCGGAATTTGTAAACGTTCAACCACATTCGGGAGCACAGGCAAACGCTGCCGTTTTCTTAGCCTGTTTAAATCCGGGAGATAAAGTAATGGGGTTGGATTTGGCTCATGGAGGGCATTTAACTCACGGTTCTTCGGTTAATTTCTCAGGAATAACCTATAGCCCTGTTTTTTACAGAGTAAATAAAGAAGATGGGCGGATTAACTATGAAGAAATGGCGGAAACCGCAAGAAAGGAAAAACCCAAAATGATTATAGTGGGAGCCTCAGCCTATTCAAGAGACTATGATTATAAAAAATTCCGGGAAGCAGCTGATGAAATCGGAGCCATTTTAATGGCGGATATTTCGCACCCTTCCGGATTAATAGCAAAAGGAATTTTAAATGACCCGATGTCCTATTGTGACATTGTAACAACAACAACACATAAAACATTAAGAGGTACTCGTGGAGGAATGATTATGCTGGGGCAGGATTTTGAAAATCCATTTGGTCAAAAAACTCCGAAAGGAGAATTGAAAATGATGTCTCAGATCTTAGACAGTGCTGTTTTTCCGGGTACTCAGGGAGGTCCTCTGGAACATATTATTTCCGCCAAGGCAGTTACCTTTAAAGAAGCGTTGAGCGATGAATATTTGACCTACATAGTACAAGTATTGAAAAATGCTCAGGCATTGTCAAAAGCATTGATAGAGAGAGGCTTTGAAATTATTTCCGGCGGAACCGACAATCACCTGATGCTCATTGACCTGCATAACAAAAATATCACAGGAAAAGCAGCAGAAAAAGCATTGGGAAAAGCAGATATCACATGCAACAAAAATATGATTCCTTACGATGACAAAAGTCCGTTCATTACCTCGGGAATAAGATTCGGAACAGCCGCAGTAACAACAAGAGGTTTGAAAGAAGAAGACATGATTAAAATAGCGGATTTTGTAAATGAAGTAGTTGCAGACCCTGAAAATGAAGCTGTACTTGCTAAAATTAAAACAGAGGTGAATTCATTAATGAATTCAAGACCTTTATTTCAGTGGTAAAAAAATAGAAAAAATTTGATAAAAAAAAGTTGATGTAGATGATACATCAACTTTTTTATTAGTATCCTGTTTTTTCGTTTATAATAGGAAAAAAACAATGCCTTATTTTTATCTTTACAAGAAAAAATAAATGCAATGAACTAATACATAGTTAATTAAATTACTTTGTTATTATGATGTTTTTTTAGTAATTTTAAAACACATAAAAAACACAAAAAATGAGAGTCACGAGATTATTTGATATCTTATATTACCAATTAGAAAATAATCCAATAGAAAAATCTTTAGTCACGAAAAAAAATGGGATTTGGGATTATAGTTCAACAACCTCTGTAGTGAATCAGGTTAATCAGGTAAGTAGAGGACTTTTAAAGCATGGAATCAGACCCGGAGATAAAATAGCTATTGTAACTTCGGTTAACCGGACAGAGTGGTTGATTATGGACTATGCAATTCAGCAGATAGGAGCAATTACAGTGCCCATTTACCCCACATTAAGCAAAGATGATTTTATATTTGTATTAAACGATAGCCGGTCGATACTTTGTTTTGTATCAGATGAAATATTATTTGATAAAATTCAGAATATAAAAGAAGAATGTCCATCATTAACAAATGTTTTCACCTTTGATGAAGTAGAAGGAGGGACACCCTGGACTTATATCCGGGATATGGGAGAAGATACCTCCACCCAGCAGGAAGTGGAAAGCCTGAAGGATAAGGCACGATCGGAGGATATGGTAACTCTTATTTATACATCGGGAACTACGGGAAAACCCAAAGGAGTGATGTTGACACACAAAAACTTAATATCCAATATTTTCGGTTGTCATGAAAGAATAATGATCGAAAACGATCGGGGATACAGAGTTTTAAGTTTTCTTCCCATTTGTCATGTGTTGGAAAGAATGGTGACCTATGTTTTTATGTATAGATCCTATACCATTTACTTTGCAGAAAGCATTGATAAACTGGCATTAAATCTGAAAGAAGTAAGACCCCATGTCATAACGGTAGTACCGCGTGTAGTGGAAAAATTATATGCAACTATATATGCCAAAGGAACTTCCGGAGGATGGCTAAAATCCCAAATTTTCTTATGGGCGCTTAAAATAGCCGCTAAATTCGAGCCTTTTCAACCCACAAGTCTATCCCATAAAATAGCCGATGTATTGGTGTTCAAAAAATGGAGAGAAGGCTTAGGGCGGGAATTGAAACTTATCATATGCGGAAGTGCAGCCTTGGCGGAAAACCTGAACCGGATGTTTTTCGCTGCCGGATTGCCCATTGTGGAAGGATACGGATTGACGGAAACTTCGCCGGTGATAGCCGTAAACGGTAATAAAAAAGAATTATTCAGATTTGGAACGGTAGGTCCGTTAATCAGGGAAAGTGAGGTGAAAATAGCCGAAGACGGAGAAATTCTAACCAAAGGACCGAATATCTTTATAGGCTATCATAACGATGAAAAAAGATTTAAAGACGCATTTACCGAAGACGGATGGTTGAAAACAGGCGATATAGGATGCCTGAAAGATGGATTTTTAGTGATAACAGACCGGAAAAAAGAAATGTTTAAAACTTCAGGAGGAAAATATATTACCCCCCAGATCACGGAAAATTATCTGAAACAATCCCGATTTATAGAACAGGCTATGGTGGTAGGAGATGGAGAAAAGATGCCGTGTGCGCTTATCCAGCCGGATTTTAATTTTGTCAGTGAATATGTTAAATTTAAAAATTTACATATGAATGCCTATATGCCTCCGGAGGAAGTAATAAAAAATGAGGTGATTAGAGAAAAACTCAGAGTGGAAGTGGAAAAAGTAAACCAACAGTTAGGACATTGGGAACAGATTAAAAAATTTGAATTAACCCCTACTGTCTGGTCTATAGAAGGAGGCGAATTAACTCCTACCTTAAAACTAAGAAGAAAGATAATCAAAGAAAAATATATTGATTTATATAACAAAATGTATGATAATTACTGATTTATAGACATTTTGACATATAATTCTTTTGGCTCCGGTTTTGCATTGGAGTAATCATGAAAAAAATGAGAGAATAACAGTTATGGAAAATGACGAACAAAATACGGAAGTTTTCTATGCCCGATTTAAAGAACAACTGGATAAAGAACATAACTTTCCGGGAAATTATATGTTTAAATTCATAATTCTTACGGAAAGTAAAAAGATAGCACAATTACATAAAATATTTGATCACAGTTCCGCCTCTTTTTCCATGAAAGAAAGCAAGAACGGAAAATATACAAGTGTAACCATAACGGTTTATGTAACGGATTCAACTTCCGTCGTTGAATATTACAAAGAAGTAAGCACAATAGAAGGAGTTGTAATGTTATAAGGAATTCGTATAGGAAAAATCACCGAAATAAAATCAATTGTAAACTCGGGAGATTGCTTGATTTTGAACCCCATGAAAATAGGACTCTTTTTTTATATAAATAACTTAGTTGCAATTGATACCTGAATCTTCAGGATTAAAAAGTATGGAGACAAAACGATTATTGAGGACAAAAACAATACCTTTGTGTTTGCATTAATAAATTAGGCAGAAAGACTTTATGCAGATATCGGAAGAAACGTTAAAAGAATTAGAATATCAAAAAGTGATAGACGGGATATTGCCTTTTTGTCATTCGGAAAGATCCAGAGAAAAAGTGACGTTGCTCCGTCCATTGAAAAAAGACAAAATACGAGATAGTCTATATTGTGTCAATGAATATCTGGGAAGTTTCCTTAATAAAAATTTCATTCCCTTTAAAGAATATGACGACATTGAAACAGAATTGAAAATGCTTCAAATCGAAAATTTTATTCTTGAAGCCCGGTCATTTCACAAAATAAGAAGCCTCTCACAATTGGTGAATACACTGATTCTTCATTTTGAAAAATTTAAAGAATATTTCCCCACACTTCATAAACACCTTTCCCATATTGAGTATACCAAAGAAATAATCTTGCTGGTAAACAACGTTTTCAACCGTTTTGGAGAAGTAAAGAACGATGCATCTTCCACCCTTCGGAATATTCGGGAACAATTACAGGTGGTGAGAAAAACCATTCAGGAAAATTTTGACAAAACCGTTACGCATTTTGCACAAACCGGAGTTTTAGATGACATTCGGGAAAGTGTATTGGAAGACCAAAGAGTATTAGCTGTAAAATCTTCCCTGAAAAAATCCGTAAAAGGAAGAGTGATAGGATTTTCAAAAACAGGATCCATCTGTTTTATTTTACCGGAATCGGTAATTCAGCCCAATGTAAGATTGTTGGAACTCCTCAGTCAGGAAAAAAAGGAACTGGAAAAAATACTTTTTGAACTGACAAAAAAAATACAGGAATATTATCCGTTGCTGGAAAAATATCAGGCATACCTGCATGAATTGGATGTTATACAGGCAAAAGCACGCTATGCAGATAAACTTCAGGCAGTATTGCCGGAAATAACCGATAAACCGGAAATTCACCTGCTGGACGCATATCATCCTGTACTTTATTTAGCCAATAAAAAAGAACATAAAACCACAATTCCCCAAACGTTAGCCTTAGATGAAAACACAAGAATTATCTGTATTTCAGGACCTAATGCCGGCGGTAAGAGCATTACGCTAAAAACTGCAGGCTTGTTGCAATTAATGATTCAAAGTGGGATTTTGATACCTGTACACCCCAAATCCAAAATAGGTTTTTTTAATAAAATACTTACCGACATAGGAGATAATCAGTCCATAGAAAATCAGTTAAGCACCTATAGTTCCCGCCTGAAGAAGATGCAGCAGATCATTAAACAGGCTGATCATCACACCTTATTACTGATTGATGAGTTTGGAACCGGTTCCGACCCGGAATTAGGAGGAGCGCTTGCCGAAGCCTTTTTAGAATATTTCTACCAAAAAGGATCGTATGGAATAATTACCACTCATTACACAAATATTAAATTAAAAATAGAAGAACTGGAATATACCCGAAACGCATCCATGCTTTTTAATGAAAAGACCTTACATCCCGTTTATAAGTTGGAGGTAGGACAGGTAGGAAGTTCTTTCACCTTTGAAGTAGCCGAAAAAAATAAAATACCCCGGGAAATTATCCAGAAAGCTAAAGAAAAAATAGAAAAAGACAAGGTAAATCTGGATAAGACCATTGTCCGTTTACAACAGGAAAAATATCAAATAGAGAGACTTAAAGGAGATTTAAACAAACAGATCGATCATTCAGCAGAGAAAAGTAAAGAACTTGCCGATACTTTAAACAGTTACAGACAAAAGTTGGTAAACTTTCAAAAATTATATGATGAAGAAACCAAATTGAATCAGTTAGGACAGAAATTTGAAAAATATATTGATGCCTATTCCGGCGGAAAAAGTAAAAAAGACATCATAAAAGAATTTACCAAGGCGCTGGAGCAGGAAAAATACAAGAAGACCCAACTGACGGAAACTGAGAAGATTCAGACTAAAAAGCAGCGAAATAAGGTAAAATCGGAATTGAAGAAAGAAGAGATCAAAGAACAGTTGGAAGAAACCCGGGCGGAAGAAGTAAGGACTACCGTAGGGCGGGCGGAACAGTGGATGAAAGAAGGAAAAAAAGTCCGTATAAAAGGAAGTTCCAGCTCTGCAACCATAGATAAAATAGAAGGAGAAACCGCCTTTTTAAATTATGGGTTGTTTACTACAAAAATTTCCGTATACGAAATAGAAAAAGTTTAAGGCGATATAAAGACCCCCTCTTAAATGTTAGTATATCAGCAAGATAAACTAACGAACACAATAAAAATAGGGGTCAGGGATTAAAATATCATAAAATTACCTTATAAACTCAGAAAACTAATTAGGTTTATTCAGTTTATTTTTTTATATTTGACTAAAAATCAGTTGTGTTATGGACTATATAAAAGAAAAGATCATTTTAAAATCCTTTGAATTATTCCGTAAAGTCGGAGTAAAAGGGATTACCATGGACATGATAAGTAAAGAGCTGGGAATATCAAAGAAAACGTTATATGAGCATTTCTTCAGTAAAGAGGAATTAATCCGGCGGACATTTACCGAAAAACTGTCTCTTGCCGTTTCGGAACTGGAAAAGAATAGTAAGAACCATAACCCTGTCATTCATCAATTTTTTTTTCTCTTAAAAAATTTCACGGATATTTTTTTCATAAAAAAAGATTCTCTTTCCCTTCAACTGGAAAAATTCTATCCTGAGATCTATTCGGAAATTCTCAACATACAAAAACAATGTATAGAAACGCTCATAGAAAATAATATAACTCAGGGAATAAAAGAGGGTTTATATCGTTCCAAAATAAATAAAGATCTAACCGTTGATTTCTTTTATCAGGCAGAACAATTTATTTACAGTGAAGAAGTGCCTCCGAACAAAAACGCTCTTACTTATTATCTAGAGCTTTTAATTCGTTCAATTGCTACAAAAAAGGGACTAAAAGAACTTGAAAAGCTGCCGAAATCAATTGTTGGGTAAGTTCAATTAGTAACGGAAAAATTTTTTTAGAAAAATTTTTGTGTTTTTAAAAATAATCTATATTTTTGTCCCGTTAAATAAGAAAATGCAAACAATAACAAATATATCTTGGTGGTGGTACTCTCAACTTCAAAAGTCGTGAGTTAGAGGATATATCTGTAAAAAAGTATAAAAAAAGCCTACCGTACTCACACGGTAGGCTTTTTTATTTGTGAAAAAGTATAAAAATAAAAGAAATAAAAAATACAAATGCAAAAATATAATGTAAATCAAAACGGATTTTATGGAGAGTTTGGAGGAGCCTATATTCCCGAAATTTTATACGATAATGTGGAGAATCTGAAACATACTTATCGGAAAGTTTTGGAAGACCCGCAGTTTCAAAAAGAATATTATGATTTACTGAGGGATTATGTGGGACGCCCTTCCCCTCTCTATTTGGCAAAAAGACTTTCAGAAAAATACGGATGCAAAATATATCTGAAAAGAGAAGATTTAAACCATACCGGAGCTCATAAGATCAATAATACCATCGGTCAGATCTTATTGGCGCAAAGAATGGGGAAAACCCGGATTATCGCGGAAACAGGAGCGGGACAACACGGAGTAGCCACAGCCACAGTATGTGCTCTTATGAATATGGAATGCATTGTGTACATGGGAGCAACCGATGTGGAAAGGCAGAAATTGAACGCGGAAAAAATGAAAATGCTGGGAGCAAAAGTGGTACCGGTAACCAGCGGAAACATGACCCTTAAAGATGCTACCAATGAAGCAATCCGCGATTGGTGCTCCCATCCGTCAGACACCTACTATATTATCGGGTCTACCGTTGGGCCACATCCTTATCCGGACATGGTAGCCCGTTTGCAATCTGTGATAAGTGAAGAGATCCGCAAGCAATTATTGGAAAAAGAAGGCAGGGAAAATCCCGATTATCTGATTGCCTGCGTGGGAGGAGGAAGTAATGCCGCAGGAACCATCTATCATTTTCTGGACGAACCGTCCGTGAATATCATATTGGCGGAAGCGGCAGGAAAAGGAATTGATTCCGGAGAGTCGGCAGCGACGATCCATTTAGGGAAGCTGGGAATCATCCACGGAAGTAGAACCCTGCTAATGCAGTCGGAAGACGGACAAATAGAAGAACCGTATTCGATTTCTGCGGGTCTGGATTATCCGGGAATAGGTCCGATGCATGCCCATCTAGCTCAGTCCGGGCGTTCGGAAGTGCTGGCGGTTACGGATGATGAAGCCATTGATCAGGCTTTTGAGCTGACCAAGCTGGAAGGAATTATTCCGGCAATAGAATCCGCTCATGCATTAGGGGTATTGGGAAAGAAAAAATTCCGGTCGGAAGATGTGGTGGTGATCTGTCTTTCCGGCAGAGGAGACAAGGATATGGAAACGTATGTTAACGAACAGAAAAAAAGAAAATAAAACCTATGAATATTCAAATCAATACAAAAAAATTGTTGGCGGACTTACAAACTCCGGTAGGAATATATTTAAAAATAAGAGATGTATACCCGGAATCCGCCCTGCTGGAAAGTTCGGATTTTCACGGAGGTGAAGACAGTTCTTCCTTTATCGGATTAGATCCGATAGCCAGATTTAAGGTTCAGGATAATAAAGTAACCACGGAAGTTAACAAGAAAACAACCGTTACGGAGTTAAAAGATCCTCTTACTGTAGAATTTGACAACTTTATAAAAAGTTTTAAGATTCAGGGAGAAGACAAAGCAAAATTTAACGGTTTTTTCGGATATGCCTCGTATGACAGTATCCGTTATTTTGAAGCCGTAGATCCGGAAAACAAAAAATTGGAAAATGCGGATATTCCGGAGTTTTATTATATTTTTTACAGGTTTATTTTGGTGATCAATCATTTGAAAAACGAATTAACCATTGTGGAAAATGTACCTGAAGGGGAAATCGGTAAAACGGAAGAATTGGAAGCTTTGTTGCAGAACAATAACTTCGCTTCCTATAATTTTAGAGCCAAAGGAGATGAAAGCTCTCTGATAACCGACGAAGAATACAAACGATCAGTAGAAAAAGGGATTGCTCATTGCAAAAGAGGAGATGTTTTCCAGATAGTATTATCCCGATGCTACTCACAGGCATTCTCAGGAGATGATTTTAAAGTATACCGGGCTTTACGATCCATTAATCCGTCACCGTATTTATTTTATTTTGATTTCGGATCTTTCCGTATCTTCGGTTCTTCTCCGGAAACCCATTGTAAAATATCCAAAGGAAAGGCCTACATAGACCCGATAGCAGGAACCTATAAACGAACCGGAAACGATGAAAAAGACCGTTTGCTTTCCGAAAAATTACTAAAGGATGAAAAAGAAAATGCCGAACATGTGATGCTGGTGGATCTGGCACGAAACGATTTAAGCCGTAACTGTCACGACGTACAGGTGGATTTCTACAAAAGTGTTCAGTTCTTTTCCCATGTCATTCATTTGGTTTCAAGAGTGAGCGGCACAATAGATGAAGGGAAGAACAGCATTTCCGTCTTTGCAGATACCTTCCCTGCGGGGACATTATCCGGAGCGCCCAAAGTACGGGCTATGCAGCTGATCCATGATATAGAGAGACATATGAGAGGAGCCTACGGAGGTTGTATCGGATACATTGGACTGAACGGAGATTTGAATCAGGCTATTACCATTCGTTCCTTTCTGAGTAAGAATAATACCCTGTACTATCAGGCAGGAGCGGGAATTGTTTCCAAATCCAATCCCGAAGACGAACTTCAGGAAGTGAACAATAAATTGGGGGCATTGAAAAAAGCAGTGGATTTAGCAGAAACCTTAAAGAACTAATACTAAAATGAAAATACTGATATTTGATAATTATGACTCCTTTACCTACAACTTAGTTCATCTGGTAAAAAAATTGGGATACAGAGAGGTGGATGTGATACGGAACGACCAAATGGAGTTGTCGGAAGTAGAAAAGTATGATAAAATTATTCTTTCTCCCGGTCCGGGGATTCCTTCAGAATCCGGGTTACTGCTTCCGTTGATCCGCGAGTATGCATCCGCCAAACCGATATTGGGAGTTTGTCTGGGGGAACAGGCTATAGGAGAGTCTTTTGGCGCCCGCCTGACCAATCTGGAAAACGTGTACCACGGAATTGCCACTCAGGTAAACATTATAGAGAAAGACTATATTTTCGATACGATCAACTCTCCCATAGAGGTTGGAAGATACCATTCCTGGATAGTAAGCAGAGAAAATTTACCGGATTGTCTGACCATCACGGCAGAAGATGAAAACGGTCAGATCATGGCATTGAAACATAAGGAATACGATGTGCACGGAGTACAATTCCACCCGGAATCCATCCTTACTCCCAAAGGGGAAATAATAGTCAGAAATTTTTTAGAAAAAAAAGTGCGGACTGTTAAAGAAACGAACAAAGCAACCGGAATTTAGAAAACCATTTCTTTCGGATATAGATAAAAAATAAAGACTATGAAACAAATATTAAATAGATTATTTGAGCATCAGTATCTCAACCGGGATGAAGCCGAAAAGATACTAACCAGAATGGCGGCAGGAGAATATAACGAATCACAGATAGCAGCCTTTATCAGTGTGTTTCTGATGAGAAGTATCAGCATAGATGAATTTTTCGGGTTCAGTGATGCATTGTTAAATTTATGTGCCGATGTTACCCCTTTACAAAAATACGACCCGGTGGACATAGTAGGAACCGGAGGAGATAATAAGAACACCTTTAACATTTCAACCTTATCCTGTTTTGTGGTAGCAAGCGCCGGATATAAAGTAGCCAAACACGGAAATTACGGAGCCACTTCGGTAAGCGGAGCTTCCAATGTGATGGAGCAGCATGGAGTGAAATTTACTTCGGATGTAAGTAAGCTGGAGAGATCTCTGGATCAGGCTAATATTGCCTATCTTCATGCTCCGTTGTTCAACAATGCCATGAAAGTGGTGGCTCCGGTGCGGAAAGCATTGGGTGTGCGTACTTTTTTCAATATGCTCGGACCGGTGGTGAATCCTATAAAGCCTAAGAAAAATGTACTGGGAGTATTTAACCTGAAAATGGCTCGCCTGTACTATTACATGTATCAGAATGCCGATTGTGATTACACGGTTGTACATAGTCTGGACGGATATGATGAAATTTCATTGACCGATCATTTTAAAGTGATCAGTAAAAAAGGAGAGAATATATTTTCACCGGAAGATTTAGGATTCAGCCCATGCAGACAAAAAGATCTGGATGGAGGAAAAACTCCGGAAGAAGCCTCCCGCATCTTCGATGATGTGCTGAACAATACAACGTCCGAAGCCCGGAAAAATGTAGTATTAGCCAATTCTGCCTTTTCCATTCAGACTATCAACCCGTCTTTATCTATCGAAGAATGTATTGCTCAGGCAAAAGAAGCTCTGGAAAGCGGAAGAACCAAAGAAACCTTTCAAAAATTTTTGAAATTAAACAGCTAAGATTCAAGCTGGACAAAAAAATGAACCCGGACTTGCCGGAATATGGAAAAGTTCAAAAAAGGAAATAAGGCGGAAGGGGCGGAGAAAGAATAAGAGCCTGTTTAAATTTTATTGCGATTATTTTTATTGCTATTTTTGAGATGGATTTTTTGCTTTTTATTTGAAGATTTAGCGGGCTAAATCAAAAAGAAAAAGAGAAAAAGAGAAAAAGACGCTCAAAAGAGCTTAAAAAGAATGCAAAATATAATTAGAACCTAAAAATAAATATTTGAATAAAATTTAAACAGGCTCTTATATTTATCTAATATTCTCATCTACATCATTTTAATAAAAATAATACACCTATTTTTCAATAAAGTTTTAAACCTTTAAATCATTTATCTGTCAATAAAGTAAATAATCTAAATTTTAGAAATTATGAAAAAGATATTATTTATAGGAGCTTTGATTTTAACCTCAGGTTTTGCATTCTCTCAAAACAGAGGTGAAAAAGGTTTTGATAAGCCAAAAGACATAGAAAACAAAGGGGAGAAAGTGAAAATATTAAAAGACCGAATGACCAAAGAATTAAATCTTACGGAAGAGCAAATTAAACAAATTAATGCTATTGATGATAAGTATAAGACTCAGGCGGAATCTTTAAAAAAACAGATCGATACGCTTCAGCAAAAAAGATACCGGTTAAATAAAGAAAAGAAGGTTGAAGTGGAAAAGATCTTAACCGATGAGCAAAAGAAAAAACTGGCGGAAATAAAAGCTAAAGCTTTTGAGAAGAAACACGACGAAAAGAAGCACGATGAAAGGAAAGATCGGGGAAGATTCGACGATAGAAAGTAAAAAAGGGTAGTATCTCATTAACTGTGTAAGTTGAACGATTTAGGCTTTTTTCCAATAAAAAACTTTCATTGAATAGTGAAAAATCTATGACGGTCAACTACTTTTAGCTGCGTTTAACCCGCAGATTATTTAGGATTAATGTGAGTACACAAAAACGAGGCTGTCTCATTTTTTTGAGGCAGTTTTTTTATTACGCTATGTTGTGAAATATTACTGAAAAAACGTGTATCAAACGAAAAATAATTCCCTTCCATTGTAACGATGATTGTAAGGTTAATTTTTAGATATTTTATTATATCCAGCAGATAAAAATTTCTTTATAAATAAGAAGGCTGGAATTGAAAAAATCCTCATATTTTTTCATGAATTCTTTTGATTTATTTTTAAATTGTACTATTTTTGGGGGAGAGCTTACACTTACAACTGGAGTAAAATCATAATAATGAACAGAATCAAATTTTTTATATTAATAAAATTATTTATGTTAATACCAAGTTGGTGTTTAGCCCAATCTTGTCATTCCACAATAAATGGTATTGTTCATGATGAGGGAAATACAGTTTATTTTATTGACTCTGTCCATATAAAAAACACAGAAAGTGTTTTTTTTGATCCCAACAAGGTTATCTCTACAAAAATAGATAAAAACCTCATTAAAATAAATGGGATTCAATTTTCAAATAGTGTTTATATTACTACTGATGGCTCTATAGAATTCGTAAATATAAAATCATTAAATATTAATGATGTATCGGGTAATAATAATCTCTATACAATTAATGATAAATTAATTACTTGCCCTAACGAAACTAAAATAGATAAAAATTTAGTTTTGCTTGTTGAGACGGAAAAATTAGACGAGTATAGTAATACATGCATTATAAATTTAGTAAAAATAAAAACCAAGCCTTCATTCAATAGTAAAGTAAAAAGAATAAAAAAGGTTAGAATAAAATAATGCTCTCGTAAGAATTTTAAAAAAAATCAGAGGGTTGTAAACTTATTATTACAACCCTCTGATAAAATTATATTATATTGTCTAATACAACCGTAAACCCTGACAGGCTACAGATATCATTTACCGGATTATCCTTCTCCGTTTTCTTCTTCATCCAATGCTCCGGCTTTAACATTACGAGAGGTTTTCACCAATGCAATAACTGTGTTGTCCGGATGTAATATCTGGAATTTGTTTTTTTCTAATTTAGATACTTCAAATTTACCTCCTACGTCTAAAGAAGTAACATCTACTACTATTTCATCCGGCAGGTTTGCAGGAATTGCCCGTACTTTTAATTTTCTTAAATTAATACGCAAAACACCTCCTCTTACAACTCCTTTTGCTCTTCCTGTAATAACTACGGGCACTTCTATGCTAACCGGTTTTTCCGGGTTCAATTCATAAAAGTCCGCATGAATAATTCTGTCTGTTACAGGATGGAATTGTACATCTTGTAAAATGGCCTCAATTTTTTTGCCCTCTACTTCTAAAGTAACTGTGTGTGCTTCGGGAGTGTAAACCAAGTTTTTAAAACTTTTTTCTTCGGTAGAGAAGTGCAATACTTCCTTTTCTCCATAAACAACACAAGGAACTTTTTCAGCATTACGTAAAGCTTTTGACGAATTTTTGCCTACGCTTTCTCTTTTTTCTCCTTGAATTGTGATTGATTTCATAAAATATATTACGTTATAAATTTCGAACTTATAGATGCTCTATTATGTACCAGATTCATGACCTCTCCAAATAGAGGGGCGCAAGATAGCACTTTTATTTTACTTATGGAAGTATTTTTTAAAGGAATTGAGTCGGTTACAATAACTTCTTCCAATTTAGAGTTGGCAATTTTTTCGTATGCTCCTCCGGAAAACACGGGATGCGTCGCCATAGCCCGCACGCTCAATGCGCCTGCATCCATGATTATATCCGCCGCTTTGGTCAAAGTTCCTGCCGTGTCTATCATATCGTCCACCAAAATCACATTCTTCCCTTTTACATCTCCGATCAGGGTCATGTAATCCACATTATTGGCTTTCTTTCTTTCCTTATAACAAATAACAACATCGGCGCTCAGGTAACTGGCATAAGTTCTTGCCCTTTTTGCTCCTCCCATATCCGGCGATGCAATAGTCAGATTGTCTAAATTTAACGATCTCACATACTTGATAAAGATAGCTGAAGCGAATAAGTGATCGACCGGAATTTCAAAAAATCCCTGAATCTGATCTGCATGCAAGTCCATAGTCATTATCCGGGTAGCTCCGGCAGCACTTAAAAGATTGGCTACCAACTTTGCTCCTATGGGAACTCTGGGTTTATCTTTTCTGTCCTGTCTTGCCAATCCGAAATAGGGAATTACTGCTGTAATCTTATCTGCTGATGCTCGTTTCGCGGCATCAATCATTAATAGCATTTCCATTAAATTATCTGCCGGCGGAAAGGTTGAACCTATAATAAAGACCCGGGAGCCTCTTACGGATTCTTCCAAACAAGGCTGATATTCTCCATCACTAAAATCAAAGAAACTCATCTTACCTAAAGACATTCCATAATTTTGTGATATTTTTTCTGCTAAAGAAATACTTTCTCTGGTCGAGAAAATATGAACTGGCTGACTCATTATACTTAGTTAATTAATTTCCAAAACAAGTATTGCAAATTTATAATTTTTTTATTCATAAAATTAAAAAACCAAACAAAATTTCGTTTGGTTTTTTAATTTTCCCCATTGTTGTCCGGCAGACATAAAAAACGGTTGTAATTACAACGAGACCCTACAGAGCAGGTATTTTTTCACCTCCTTCTCTTTTTTATCTTTTATCGGACATGGTTTTATTTTTTCATGGAAAACTAACTCCCTGATATGTATTTGGATTTACCAGAGGTAAGTTCGAACCATATTTTTGATTGATTGATCTTATAAATTCATTGGCAACAAATGCATATCCTCTTCCCGTAAGATGCACTCCGTCTAAGGAAAATGTTCCGCCGGTTACAAATGTGCTGGTATAATTCACTCCGTCATAAAGTATTCCTGATAATCCGTTTAGTTTAATTACCAGTGAGTTAATATTGGCAAAAGCCAGATCATATTTATTGGCTAAATCTTTAATGATAGTGTTAAAAGCTATTGTAGCATCATTTATATTTTTTGTTTCAGCCGCTGTAAGAACCCATTTATCTTCAAGCGGATACGTAACTCCGTTAACCGCCAGAGTTGCGGGAATTCCCGAATTTATAGCATCCTGATTAGGTTTTCCCAAAAAATCACGTAAAGTCAAAAGTAAAAGGTCTGAACTGACCGTTTGTCTGGATTGTCCGTAAAGCGAGCCGTATAAAGTCGCCTGCTGGGGTGACATTCCTTTTGATACTAAAGCTGCTATTATATCTGCTTTCAAATCGGTTAAACCTTTATCTTTAATTAATACCGGATTCGCCTGAGTTGCTGAATAAACGATCTTTCTTTCGGGATATCCCAGATCGGTAAATACCTGATTCAACGGAGCAAAAGCGGCATTCAGTTCTTCTATCTGGTTAGGATTGGTGTCGGTCAGACTTTTCGGACTTATAGCTTTATAAGGTATGGTGGTAAAAAAAGGAATGTTGGTTACATTGGGTAGATCGGCAACCACTCCTTTGGCTCCGTTAGAGGTTAGCCCCTGAAGCAATGCGGTATAAGCACTGCTAAATGTAGCCACATCAGTAATAGGATCAGAACCGTCTCCTCCGGTAGTAGCATATCCCAACACGTCATTATTTCCTATCCATAAAGAAAAGAAAGTAGGGTTTTGGGATAAGGCATCTGCCAAAACGGTAGTATCGGTACCGGAAGCAAAACGTATAAAATAAGGATTTGCCTTTCCTGTAGCCAGATTTGCCGGATCTCCATATCCCTTAGCAATTAAATGAAAGGATTTAGCTCCGGGTATGCCTAAGTTCTGATAAGGTCCTTGTGAGTAAATATTCGCCAGAGTAGTAGTTCCTGTTCCTGTTAAGGTTACCGGTGATAAACTTCCGTTAACTACCGCTAATATTTTCTTATTTTCTACGTTGGCTGCCGGTATGCCTCCCAATTCATCCGCCATATAGGGAACTTTAAAGTCACCCCCTCCCGCATGTTTCATTTGCCCTGCAAGCATTACCGGATAAGATTCCTGTTGTCCGGCAATATATAAGGCATTATCTCTAAATCCGGAAGTTAATGAATTTCCCAGAGCTACATATCTGGAAAAGTCCGCTTGTCCCGATTGTACAACTACATCCGAAACTTTATCATCAAAATCATTGTTACATGAAATATTTACTACCAGGAAACTAACTAATGCAGGTATTATATATTTTTTCATTTTTCTTTTCTTTTTGATTCAAATTAATTACTTATTCAATTAAAATGGATTCCATGTTAAACCAAATCCTAACATAAAGCTATGCAGTTTGGCTTCTCCATAAAAATTATAAAAATCATTGTTTATTTTTCTAGGCTTTCCTACATAATAGATTCCTGTCAGATCCAGCATTAACTTCTTGCTGAAGAAGCTATACCCTACCCCTCCTGTGATGGCATTGTTATCGGTACTTGGTGTTTCCGGATTCCAATATGCATCTTTCACAGGGGATTGGTCGTAGTAATATCCCAGCCGAAGCGCCAAGTCATCGGTTGCCATATACTCGGTTCCCACTCTAAAAGCATAAGATGTTTTATAGTCTTTGGGAGAGGAAGAAATTGTAAGGTCTTTAGGAGTATTTCCTACTTTATTCTGTTCAAAATCAAAGGTCAGATATTCGTATCTTTCCCAACCGAAGGCATTCCAATCGGCAGAAACCGACCATTTGGGAAGCACTCTGTAAGTCACTCCCAAAGTAAATTCGGAGGCAAGGGGCAATTGGGCGCTAAACCGGTCATTTTTTGTCGCGAACGAACTACTTCCTACCAGAGAAGAAGGTATGTCAAATTCCGCCGTACCGTTTACTGCATTCATATCCACTTTTGAACGATAGGCAATGCTTATATCCAGATCTTTAGTGGGTTTGAAATACATTCCGACATTGAAACCGTTTCCCGATGCATCTTTATCCTCCAACTCCATTCTTCCGTTAACGGAAGTAATTGCTTTCTGCAGGTTTACGCTTCCTATTGCATGAATATATCCTATTCCAACGCTAAACCACTCATTAAAACGATATGCTATGGTAGGTTGAAGGAAAAAGGATTTAAGTTCTATACTCGTAACCAGATCTTTTCCTGCCCAGGTTCTCCCCCAGTCCACACTGCTTCCGTAAGGAGTTGTCAAACTAAAACCTACGGATAATTTATCGGTAGCTTTGTACGCTATGTTAAACGCCATGGGAGTACTGACCGGATTGTCTGTTTCTGCTCTGTATAAAGTAGAAACGTTCTGATATTCCGCTTTTCCGAATATAGCGAACGCTCCGGCTGAAACACTTAGTTTCGAAGGTATAAAAGCAATACCCGCAGGATTGAAAAAGGCGATGCTCGCATCTCGGGTATGGGCACTGGTATGAGCCATAGCTGCTTGTCTTATCCCTTGAAGAGAAACTCTGAATCCTCCGGCATGTAAAATGGAAATTGTTACTAAAAAGGATACTAAAAAGGCTTTTTTCTTCATAATTTTACTACTTTCTAATTGGGGCAAATCTATAATGAATTTTAAAATATTTTTCAGGTTCCTTTTTTTAAATTTTTATTATGATAATGTATATTAAGATTTTTTAAATAGTTCCCTTAATTATTTAAACTGATTTTAAATTAGTGGATTAATTTAGATTAGGTACAGATAATTCTTATATTTGCCAAAACATAGCTAGTATTTTACAGTTTAAAAAAAATTATGTCTACCAATAACTCTCTTTCAATATTAAAGCCGGCTCAAAAAGCCAAGGTTATAGGTTTTTCTGAAGAAGATATTCCTACAAAAATTTTAGAAATGGGAATTGTTCCCGGGGTATCTGTTAAATTAAAACGTCAGGCTCCCTGGAATGGTCCTTTATACCTTGAATACGGGAAGGAAAAAAGCACCATAATGCTACGAAAAGAAGAAGCTAGTTGCATATTAATTGAACTGGAGTAAAATAAAATAATGAGCGCCAAAACCATTGTTCTTGTAGGTAATCCCAATGCAGGAAAAACAACTCTTTTTAATCAATTAAGCGGATTGCATCAAAAGACCGGAAATTATCCGGGGATCACCGTTGAAAAGAAGAAAGGAAAATTCAGCTATAAGGGAATCAGTTACAACCTGATCGATCTTCCGGGGACATACAGTCTTTGTCCTTCCTCTGCGGATGAGGAAGTGGTGCTCAACATTCTGTCGAATCCTCAAAACCCCGACTATCCCGATTGTGTAGTCGTAGTCGGAGATGTTCATAATATGAAAAGAAGCCTCTTTTTATACGAACAGATTCAGGATTTAAAAATACCGACTATATTAGTTATCAACCAAATAGACAGCATTGAAAAGGAGGGAATCTTAATACGTGAAGAAAATCTGCCGAAATATTTCAAAACTCCTGTAATTCTGGTTAGTTCCCGTAAAAGAAAAGGTATTGAAGAACTCAAAGAAGCTATAAGCAACGGCGTTTCCGAACAACCGGAACAGATCTTTCACTATCCTGAAGAGTTTCGTGATGCTGTCAATGAATTAAAAAATGAATATTCTTTGGATGATTATCTGGCGTGGTTATTTTTAACACAGGTGAAAACTAAAAATATCCCTGAAAAATATCGTGACAGAGTCACTGAAATAGTAAAAAAATACAAACTCATTCCCAAGAGACTACAGCTTAAGGAAACGATCTCCCGACATCAGCTGATCGATGATCTGGTGGAGAAGGTTGTTTATAAGGATCCCACTCACCAAACTTTCACAAATAAAGTAGATAAAATTGTAACCCATCATTTTTGGGGATATTTCATATTTTTCTGTATTTTATTTTTACTGTTCCAAACTTTATTTTATTTATCAAGCTATCCTCAGGACTGGATCGAGAGTGTCTTTGTAGATAGCAGTGAATTCCTGTCCGATTTTCTTCCCGAAGGCCCGCTTTCGGAACTTATTACTCATGGTATTATCCCGGGAATCAGCGGAGTAGCCGTTTTCGTTCCTCAGATTGCAATCTTGTTTTTCTTCTTGTTATTGATGGAAGAAAGTGGTTATATGGCAAGGGTAGTATTTCTAATGGACCGATGGTTCCGCCCTGTAGGATTGAACGGAAAAAGTGTAATTCCTTTATTGTCCGGAGCTGCCTGTGCCATTCCGGCCATCATGTCTACCCGAAATATTGAAAATTCCAAGGAAAGATTGATCACCATACTGGTCACACCTTTTATTACCTGTTCAGCCCGGCTTCCCGTATATTCCATAATTATAGCCTTGGTCATACCCAAGGGTGAAGGCTTTTTTAACCCACAGGGGATTGTCATGATGATCATGTATCTGCTGGGAGTGATCATGGTTTTCATTGGTGCTTTTATTGCTGATAAAATTGTTAAATCCAAATATAAAAGCTATCTTATTCTGGACATGCCCAATTATAAGATTCCTTTCTGGAGAAACGTTTTTTACGGGCTGTTTGAAAAATCGTGGAGCTTTGTCGCCAATGCCGGAAAAATTATAGTTGCCGTAAGTGTGATCCTTTGGGCAATGGGAACATTTGGTATAACTCAAGAAAATGAAAAGACTGATTATTTTGCCAATGTCTCTCTGGAAGATTCTTATTTAGGAAAATTCGGGAAAGCCATAGAACCTGTTTTTGAACCTTTAGGGTACGACTGGAAAATAGATATCGGCATCCTGTCATCCTTTGCGGCACGAGAGGTCTTTGTAGGAACCATTGCTTCCATATACAGTCTGGAAGATAACGGAGAAGAAAATCTCAAATTAAAAGAACTTATGGGAAAAGATATTAATCGAAATACGGGAGAACCCACTTTTAATTTGGCAACGGGAGTCTCTATTCTTCTGTTCTATGCTTTTGCCATGCAATGCATAAGTACTTTAGCGGTTGTGAAAAAAGAAACCAATTCATGGAAATGGCCTATTGTACAATTGTTTACAATGACCGGAATCGCATATATTTCAGCATTGACAGCCTACTATTTCTTAACCTGAGTTTGGGATTGAGATTAAAAAACATTCATAAAAAAGCCGGGAAAATAGTTATGAAAAGAAAAAATTTTCGTATCTTTATAAGAGCCTGTTTAAATTTTATTCAAATATTTATTTTTAGATTCTAAGCATTCTTTTTAAGCTCTTTTGAGCGTCTTTTTCTCTTTTTATTCTTGATTTAGCCCGCTAAATCTTCAAATAAAAAGCAAAAAATCCATCTCAAAAATAGCAATAAAATATAATCGCAATAATTTTTAAACAGGCTCTTAATAATAGTAATGAACCGGATTCGTATTTATTTCCGAAATATGGATCGGTAAGTCTTCAAGATTATTTTTCAGATAGTTGTATAATAAATCTTTGGTGAATTGT
>JAISMV010000005.1 GCA_031276535.1 Flavobacteriaceae bacterium | reverse complement strand
CTTTAATACTGTAAACTTTCATTTATGTTTTTTCTTTTTAACAAGAAGCAAAGGTAAAGAATTTTTAAGCAATGCAAATACTCCTGCCGCAGAAATAATTGATATAAAACTGTTGGAGGCTGTTTAAATTTTATTCAAATATTTATTTTTAGGTTCCAATTATATTTTGCATTCTTTTTAAGCTCTTTTGAGCATCTTTTTCACTTTTTCTTCTTGATTTAGCCCGCTAAATCTTCAAATAAAAAGCAAAAAATCCAGCTCAAAAATAGCAATAAAATATAATCGCAATAAAATTTAAACAGGCTCTTGGTTTTTTCAGTGAAAGAATTTGGTCCTATCAGGTTTTGACTTTGGTTTCTTTTTTGTTGAAGTAGTGGTCGAGTTTCCTCCGTTATGGTTGATCTCTTCTTTATACAGCGGATAATCTCCAAACAGAGAGGTTAGGCGTATTACGGAATATACAGCCCTTGAGTATTTGTTTCCCAAGGCTATCAGGGTTATTTTTTCGTCGGGAAGGCTGATAAATATGGCATTATTTCCATTCCACCATCCTGTATGATAAATTATTTTCTTTCCATTCTTGAGCACCATGATTCTCATTCCTAAACCGTAGTTTTTGATGCCCTGTTTTTCATTACTGTAAGGAGTAAACATTTTTTCCAATAGATCCTTTCGTAAAAAATTGAGAGCATACATAGCCTGACTCAATTTAAACAGGTCTTCCGGGGTTGTGTACAGGTTTTTGTCTCCGTATACCAGCGCCAGATAATCGAATCCGTAGGGTTTACCGTTTGCATAATATGATAAAGTGGCGTTGGGCAGGTCTTTTTCCTGAAAAATGTAAGAATGATTCATGCCCAGCGGTTTAAATATCATCTTATCTAAAGCATTAGGAAAAGATTCTCCGGTAATTTTTTCTACAATTAAAGCCAGTAAGGTAAAATTAGTATTTGAATAAGAAAAACGGGTATCTCGTTGAAACAGAAGTTCGGGTTTATGGGAGATAAATAAGTTAAGAACATCATCATTAGTCATTTTTTTACTTCTGTCCCACGACTTAATTTTCTCTACGACATAGGCATAGTTGGGTAACCCGCTGCGATGGGTTAACAGATCCTGCAGGGTGATATCCGGATAAGGGAAATCGGAGAACAGAGAGCTTACTTTTTGGTTTAAACTTAATTTGTCTGCTTCTATCAGTTTTAAAATTGCGAGAGAAGTTAATATTTTAGTTACGGAAGCCACGTGTATGGGAGTAGTGGGGGTTACAGGAGTTTTTGTTTCTATGTTGGCATATCCTGTATATTTTTCAAACAAAACATGGTTTCCTCTTGCTATCAGAATTCCTCCGCTTAATTTCTGAGCTTCCCAGACATGGGTGTAGTAATCATTAAGTTGGCTTACTATTGCCGAATCATTCGGGGAGTAATTCTCTTTTTGAGTAAATATGGTTTTAAAATTTATATCATAAAATCCGGGGAGGGTTCGGTCTATTGTTTGTGTTTCATTCTCAGACCGGGGATGTGATTTTTTACAACTGAAAAAAAATAAATTCAAAAAATTAATTAAAATTATTGCAAATACTGTCTTTTTACGCATTATATAAATCCTGTTTTTATTGCCATTTATTTTTATGAAACCGCAAGTTAAAATTTATTATTGTTAAATATTTCTTAAAATGTGTAAAAGATATAAAAAATATCCGATTTGGATATTATTTATTCATTTATTTCCGCTAAGATACAGAGGTTATCGTTTTTTGCCCGGGTAAAAAATAAATACTTTTCTCCGCCCTCCGTCAGTTTATATTTTTTTCTGATTTCTTCCGGTTTCAGAGGGTAGTTTCTGCTTATTACCGTAAATTTCTTTTGTTCTGATCTTTGAGGATTAAAATGGGAATCAAGTATGGTGAAAATTCTTCCGGGAAAGTCGGGTACGATTTCTTTAGACGTGTATATATGCGTATTGGGATGCAGTTTTTTTAAATTATATTTTTTTCCGACCAGTTTGAATGCTCCGGATTTCAATATAGAGGCATTGGGCATATATAAATATAGTTCGGGAAGAGAATATTCCGGATTTTCCGCCCGTTTTTCTTCCAACCGGTGAAAAGAAAAGTAGGGTTGTCGGGTTTCTAAGTTTACACATGTTATAAACGGATCTTTGTCATTGTTCTTCGGATTTTTATTGAGCTGAACGATCAGTTCTTTTACTTCATTTTTCAGAGAAACAATAAATATTGCAGATACAGATAGCTGATCGATAGCTTGTTGTAAATCCAAAAGAGGGGAAAGCTTAATGAATAGGGAAGGGGCTGTTTCCAGCAGTTTTTCCTGAAGCAGGATCACGTTGGGCAGTAGATCTTCCAATGAAACTTTTTTGTTTTTATTTTTATCCCGCCGCGAGGGATCTAAATAAATAAAGTCGAAATGATGCGTATTTTCCGAAAGAAATTCTTCAGCCGTTTGGTTTATAAAAACTATGTTTTTTTTCCCTAAAACGGAAAAATTATGCTTTACTATTTCCAGTAATCCCCAATCAGGTTCGACGTAATAGAACTCATCGGAAGATGTTGAAAGAAAAAAACTGTCAATTCCTGTTCCTCCTGTCAGATCTAATCCTTTTCTTCCGGATATTATTTTTTGTTTGAACCGGGCGGTGCTTTGGGAAGATGCCTGTTCCAGATTGAGGTGGGGGGGATAAATGATTTGGTTATTATCTGCCAGAAAAGGAAATTTGGTCTGAGCGATCTTTTTTCCTTGGATCTGCTGAACAATTTCCAGAGAAGATACTCCCGGAAACGGAGACTTCTTCATCCGTATAACAGAAATATCTGATTTTAGATTTTCTGTGATATAGTGTTGTATTTCAGCATTCAGCAGATTTTTATTTATCATTTTTCAAGATTCCGTGAATTATAAATTGTCCCGTCTTAAAATAAGAATTATTTTAGGACGGGATATTAGAGCCTGTTTAAATTTTATTCAACTATTTATTTTTAGGTTCTAATTATATTTTGCATTCTTTTTAAGCTCTTTTGAGCGTCTTTTTCACTTTTTCTTTTTGATTTAGCCCGCTAAA
>JAISMV010000119.1 GCA_031276535.1 Flavobacteriaceae bacterium | reverse complement strand
TAGCAAAAATCCTGAAAGGATTTGATCTTCATAACCGCAAGTCATCGACTTGCGGGAGAAGATAACGAAAGTACCGCACTGCCTGAAAGGCAGGACTTGGTCTTCCAAAAAGTATTGTTTCTCAATATCCATCCGTTCTCTGTTAAAAATTGACGGTATTCTTCTTCAAAACTTAAGGTATTCTTTTTCGTGTGCTTTGGAGATTCTCGGATTGCTTTGTTTTTGTGTAGAACAGAAGATGATAAAAAAGACGTGTGTAGTTCAGGGTTGCTATTTTTCAGTCCTGCCTTTCAGGCAGGAGAGTTGTTGTGTGTACATTCCGCAGATCGTTGATCTGCGGTTATGAAAATATTGCCTTTTAGGCAAAGAGTGCGCTTTACTATTTCATGATGCGTTTGCCCTGAGTCTTATATGAGAGATTTCTATTTTTAGATTTGTAATGGACATTTTTAGTAAATTAATGCTTAAAATGGATGTTTGGGGATTATGAAAGTACCGCCTTTCAGGCGGAGGAAATTATTTGAAAGCTCCGGTTATTTTAGTATTTCAAATCCTATTTCACAATTCAGACATTGTTTTTGGGAACATTTATTTTTATATAAATGTAAAAATGCCTGAGAGTCCAAAGCGGAATTAAAGGGGATTCCCAATTTTTTAAAATTGCCGATAATCGAATTATTTTCCGTGCTCAGTTCGCTGATTATGGTCAGGATTTCGTCCTCCATAGGATTGCCGATATGTTGTGAATAGGCAAATTTCACCGGAAGAAAAGCATTGAGTATGATTAATTCCTTTTGAACTTTAGACAGTTTTTTTTCGTTGGTTGTTGAAGACTTTTTACCGAAAACATAATGGGTATTCCAGTAAGAAGAGGCTTTTACTTCGTTTAAAAGCATGTCATATTGTGAGAGCTTTCCCGCACCGATCACATACGAGAATAAGTTCTGGTATTGAGAAAGTAAATCCGCCAGCTGTGACAGCCGGATGGTTGGAAAATTAGCGGGGCGTAAACGTAAGTATTTTACTTCAATATTTTGGTCGGGGAACCGGAATTTTGTCTGTAAATGATCAAATTCTTTTTTTAAGCGGGCGGAATAATCATCTTCGTTTTTTATGTTGTTTGTTAAACCGAAAAACAGGGCTTCCAAATGTAACGGATTGGAGGATATTTTCCGGATTATCTTATAATCCGTGGAAAGGAAAATTTGTTCAAAAGCCTGAGCATTAATCTTTAATCCGAATGTGTAGGAAAGGACGGCAGCCAACACGGCTTCCCAATCATTGTTTTTTAGATGTAATATCCGGAAAATATGATCGCATTTTTCTTGTAATTTTTCCAGATACAATTTCTCCGACAGGGAAAATGAAGCGGAACGCAGATAGTTATTGATCAGGCTTTCGCAGGGAATAAAAGAAAAAGGGTTGTTTGTCAGAAAATCATAATTTGTCAGGAAATTTTCGGGTATGTATGATCTTAGCTCCAGAACAGGAATATCTTCGTTGTGTGCGGAGGCTGTTTTATCATCCATTTCATACACTACATGGAGAATAACATTGTTGTAAGAGGAATCCAGATTGTGCTTGTGTCTTGTCCAGTCGGAAGATCTTACATGAATTTCAACATTTCCCACCCACTCGATGTCATCAATTATAATTTTGGCAAGACTGAAATCGGGACCGGCATTGGTGTTGTAATGACCGGAATGGACAATCTCCACCTTTTTTCCGGAGGTGGTGTATAAATTAAACAGCTCAAACTTTTTAAACTGCCATATGTAATGCAACAACTGTTCCTTTATCATGTTAATAAATGGAATTATTTTGATAAAGGATAAAAATACGAAGAAACAAAAAAACTTCAACTATTATGTTGAAGTTTTTTTAAGAGTGTTTTTTAGTTTCTTTTGTCGATCTCTACATAATCTCTTTTAGGACTTCCTACATAGATTTGTCTAGGTCTGTTGATAGGCTCTCCGTTCATTCTCATTTCTTTCCATTGAGCGATCCATCCCGGTAAGCGCCCTAAGGCAAACATAACCGTAAACATTTCCGTAGGAATACCTAAAGCCCGGTAAATAATTCCTGAATAGAAATCCACGTTCGGATATAGTTTCTTTTCAGCGAAATAGGAATCGCTTAAAGCAACTTCTTCTAATTTTTTCGCTATTTCCAGAGTTTCGTCATGAATACCTAATTTATTAAAGATATCGTCAGCGACTTTTTTAATAACTCTGGCTCTAGGGTCAAAGTTTCTGTATACTCTGTGTCCGAATCCCATTAACCGGAAATTATCGTTTTTGGATTTAGCTTTATTTATCCATTTTTGAAGGTCTCCGCCGTCATCTTTTATTGTTTCCAGCATCTCAATAACGGCTTGGTTTGCTCCTCCGTGTAAAGGTCCCCAAAGTGCGGAAACACCGGCTGAAATGGAAGCGAATAATCCGGTATGGGCAGATCCTACCATTCTTACAGTAGAGGTTGAACAATTTTGTTCGTGGTCTGCATGAAGGATCAATAATTTGTCAATTGCATCAACGACTAATTCATCTACTTCAAAATCTTCAGTTGGTTTTCTGAACATCATCTGGTAGAAATTATGAGGATAATCCAGCCTGTTATTGGAATAATTCAAAGGCAATCCTAATTTTAAGCGGTAAGTCCATGCGCATAAAACAGGGAATTTAGCCAGCAGCAGAGTAAATGCGTTATGCAGGTCTCTTTCGGATTTTACATTTACGGCATGAGGGTTAAAAGCGGTCAGAGCATTGGTAAGGGTGGACAATACTCCCATAGGGTGAGCCGAACGAGGGAAACTTTTTAATATCTGTTTCATTTCCTCGCTTACTAAGCTATTTTTCTTTATATCAGCTTCAAACTGGGTTAGCTGTTCCCGAGTGGGAAGCTCCCCTTCCAACAACAGGTACATGACCTCTGTGAAAGTGGATTTTTCTGCGATTTGTTCAATAGGATACCCTCTGTAGTATAGTTGTCCTAAATCACCATCCAGATAAGTAATTTTACTTTTAGTGGCTCCGGTATTCTTAAAGCCGGTATCCAGGGTAATTAGTCCTGTCTCATCTCGTAGTTTGGCGATGTTGATTCCTCTGTCTCCAATAACACTCTCAATAATTGGGTATTCATATTCTTTACCATTGTAAGATAACTTTACTGTGTCTGACATAATGCGTTGTTGTTATTTCTTGTTTAGTGATTATTTTGTTGGTCTGTTTGTTTTTTTTGGGGAATATATGAAATAAAAACTATCTGAAAAAAAAAATAATAAAAAAAATACACTCAACACCACTTGTGGTTTAAGTTGTTGATTTTTTATAAGTTGTAATTATTTCCATGAGGAATAAAACAAAATAAATAGTTTTTTAGTATAAAATTTCAAAATATTTCGGATTGAAAACACCCAAAAAAAGCAAGTAAAGGTACGATTTTTATTTTAAAAACATGATTTAAATCATATTTTTGTATACTTAGGTGATGTGATAGGGTAATAAGAAATGTAATCAAGGTAATAAGAAAGGCTGTCCGAAAAAACAGAACAGCCTTTGTAATAATTGAGAAATGCTTAATTTATCTTTTAACTTTAAAAGCGTTAAACTGAGGATAAACGGCAACTTCCCCTAAACTTTCTTCGATTCGTAACAATTGATTGTATTTAGCCATTCGGTCTGATCTGGAAGCGGAACCTGTTTTGATCTGTCCGCAGTTTAGTGCAACGGCTAAATCGGCAATGGTATTATCTTCCGTTTCTCCGGAACGGTGAGACATCACAGCGGTGTATCCGGCATTTTGAGCCATCTGTACGGCATCGATGGTTTCTGTTAAAGATCCGATCTGGTTTACTTTTATAAGGATGGAATTTCCTACTCCTTGTTCTATACCTTCTTTTAATCTTTTCACATTGGTCACAAACAGGTCGTCTCCGACTAGTTGTACTCTGTCTCCGATCTTATCGGTAAGGAGTTTCCATCCTGCCCAGTCGTTTTCATCCATACCGTCTTCTATGGAAATAATAGGATATTTTTCGGTAAGTCCTTTTAAATATTCGGCTTGTTCTTCACTGGTTCTTATTTTTCCTCCTTCCCCTTCAAAGATGGCGTAGTTATATTTACCGTCTTTATAAAATTCCGATGAAGCACAATCTAAAGCCAGCATAACATCTTGTCCGGGAGTATATCCGGCTTTTTTGATGGCGTTCAGGATTGTATCCAGAGCATCTTCAATTCCGGTGAAGTTTGGAGCGAACCCCCCTTCGTCACCTACGGCAGTGCTTAAATCTCTGTCGTGTAAAACTTTTTTCAGGGAATGGAAAATTTCAGTACCCATTCGGATAGCGGTAGAGTAATTGTCGGCAACTACCGGCATGATCATGAATTCCTGAAATGCAATAGGAGCATCGGAGTGAGCGCCGGCGTTTACGATATTCATCATAGGAACGGGAAGTTCTTTTCCGTTTACTCCTCCTACATATCGGTATAGTGGCAGCCCCAGTTCTTTTGCAGCAGCTTGGGCAACAGCTAATGAAACACCCAGAATGGCATTGGCTCCCAATTTTCCTTTATTAGGAGTTCCATCTAAGTCTATCATTATTTTATCTATCAAAGCCTGTTCAAAAACGTCAATTCCCACCAACTCCGGAGCAATACTCTCGTTTACGTTTTCAACGGCTTTTAAAACGCCTTTTCCTAAATATTCTTTTCCTCCGTCTCTTAATTCTACCGCTTCATATTCACCTGTAGAAGCTCCTGACGGAACGGCAGCTCTTCCTAAAGTTCCATACTCAGTGATTACGTCAACTTCTACGGTTGGATTTCCTCTTGAATCCAGAATTTGTCTTGCATGAATTTGTGCTATTAGACTCATAATTTAAAAAATTTGATTGTTAAAATTTTATTCAAAATTACGGATTTAATTAAAATGGTAAAGGGTATTAATCGGTAGTTTTTGTTATTTTACACCTAATATTAATCATAAATCTAAAGAGTTATGACTGATTCCGCCTCGCCAGCTCGTCTCGTAACTTTGCAGCGGTTTCATAATCTTCACTTTCCAACGCTTTGGAGATCAAATCATTTATCTCTGCTTCCGAGAGATGGGCGAAGGAATCCTCTATGTCTTCCATCTTAAGCTGATTTTCAATGTTATCAATAGCTTTTTCAATGGAAGCTTCATCCATATTTCCTTCTTTCATTTCCATATATATTCCGGCTTTTGCCATGATCTCCCGGGTTGTATAGATCGGAGCATCAAAACGTACCGCAAGCGCTATGGCATCGGAAGTTCTGGAGTCGATTTCCTGTTCTTCTTCGGTTTCCGTATTTTGAAACAGGATGTTGGAGTAAAAAACGCCGTCTATCAGTTTGTAGATAAATATGGCTTTTACTATAATGTGAAAACTTTTGGCAAAAGTGGCAAACAGTTCGTGGGTAATGGGACGGGGAGGGGTGATGTCTTTTTCCAAAGCCAAAGCTATGGATTGAGCTTCAAAACTACCAATAATTATAGGTATCTTTCTTTTTCCGAAATCTTCTTCCAGAATAAGAGCATAAGCTCCGGTTTGTGTCTGACTATAAGAAATCCCCCGAATATTTAGCCGTATTAAATCCATAAATTTATAATACCCAATGAGTGTTGTGTGTATTTGAAAAAATAATGTGCAATTTACAAATATTTTTAGATTATTTTAGAGATATTTTGGGGATAGTTTTAGCTTGTATATTTATAATGTAATATGGAGCATTTCGGATACTCCGGCAGGTGATTGGAATTAATTTCAGTCTCGTTCCGACGGTTTTTAGGGCAACGGGCAAAAGTATCAGTTAAGCATGTAATAATTTCCAAAGTTCGTCTTTTAACAGGGTCAGATTTTTTCCCGTTACGGAAGAAATAAATATCGGTTTAATATCTTTCGGAAACGACTTTTTTATTTCCTGTTCCAGTTCTTCATCTATTAAATCGGATTTGGAAATGGCTACCAGCCTGTCTTTATCGGTTAATTCGGGATTGTATTTTTTCAATTCATTAAGCAGGATCTGATATTCTCCGTAATAATTTTCGGTATCTGCAGGTATAAGAAATAACAAAACCGAATTTCTTTCTATATGTTGCAAGAATCTGTGTCCTAATCCTTTTCCTTCTGCTGCTCCCTCAATGATCCCCGGAATGTCTGCAACAACAAAAGATTGAAAATCTCTGTATTTCACTATTCCTAAATTAGGCACCAGAGTAGTAAATGCATAATCCGCAATTTTAGGCTTTGCCGAAGTTATTGATGACAAAAGGGTTGATTTTCCGGCATTAGGAAAACCTACCAGTCCGACATCACCCAACAATTTTAATTCCAGCACTATATCTGTTTCTTCTCCATCCAGTCCCGGCTGTGCATAACGTGGAGTTTGATTTGTCGGCGATTTAAAATGGGAATTACCCAATCCTCCTTTTCCGCCTTTTAATAAAAGAATTTCCTGCTTATCTTCCGTAATTTCGCCTATAACTTCTCCTTTTCCGTTTTTTGCTATGGTTCCGATCGGAACATCAATGTATACATCGGTTCCGTTAGCGCCGGTTAATTCTTGTTTTCCTCCGGGTTTTCCGTCTTCTGCCTTAATGTGACGGGAATATTTTAATGCCAGTAATGTCCAAAGCTGGGAATTACCTCTTAAAATAATATGTCCGCCTCTTCCTCCGTCTCCGCCATCCGGTCCCCCTTTAGGGATGTATTTTGCACGGTGAAGATGAGCAGAGCCGGCTCCTCCGTGCCCGCTTTTACAATGAATTTTTACATAATCAACAAAATTGGACTGCATGGTATCTGTTTTTTGATGAAAAAAGGATTATCATGGCTGCATAATAATCCTTTTATCCTTGTTATTTTTGTTTAATTCAAACGACTTTTTCTATTTCTTCAGATAAGGATCTCGTGATTTCTTCTATGCTTCCTTCTCCTTTTAATTCCACTAATTTATTCTGATCTTTGTAGTAATCGGAAACGATAGCCGTTTTTTCATAATATTCTTTTATTCTGTTTCGAATAATATTTTCATCGGCATCATCGGAACGTCCGCTATCCAGACTTCTTTTTAGTATTCTCTGAACCAAAACTTCGTCGTCTACATATAAGGCTAATGTTACATTTACCTCTGCCTGAAACAGTTCTTTCAACAAGACATCCAAAGCTTCCGCCTGGCTGGTCGTCCTCGGATAACCATCCAAAATGAATCCCTTTTGATCGGAATTCCTTTGCAGTTCGTCCTTCAACATTTCTGTCGTTAATTCGTCGGGAACCAGTTTTCCATTATCTATGTACGACTTTGCGTCTAAACCGAGTTTAGTATCGTTTTTCATGTTATACCTAAACAAATCTCCCGTAGAAACATGTTTTAACTGAAATTTTTTTGCCAGAATTTCTGCCTGAGTCCCTTTTCCACTTCCCGGAGGACCAAATAGTACAATTATATTCATTTATTCCTTGGTTTTAGTTATCCTCTTTTAACTGGTATAAATCTTTTAAATTTCTCCCTAAGCCCATATAATCCAAACCATAACCTATCACGAACTTATTGGGAATATTCATCCCTATCAGATCTATGTTCAGTTCTTTTTTATATATTTCCGGTTTGAAAAATAAAGTTGCGATCTTAATGCTTTTTACCGGCTTTATTTCTAATAGATTATATAAGTATTCTAATGTATTTCCGGTATCTATAATGTCTTCCAGAATAATCACATCCCGGTCTGTTATATCAACGGTGATGTCTGTCACCAGTTTTATTTTTCCCGCACTTTCCAATCCTCCGTGGTAAGAAGCCAGTTGAAGAAATCCTATCTCGCAATTTCCTTTATAATGTTTTAAGAAATCGCTGAAAAACATAATTACGCCATTCAAAACTCCAATAAATACAGGAACTTTTCCTTTATATTCTTCATGGAGAGTATTAGCCATCCTTTGTATGGAATGATTTATCTCCTCTGAGGTAATGAAAGGAGTAAAAGTTTTATCCAGAATCTTGATTTCTTCCATAAATACTATTCGTTCTAGGGTACAAATATAATGATATTGAGCCAATTTAAAGGTTTGAACCGGTAATTTTCCTGTTTTAATCCGGTTGATCGTTATAACTTACTAACTCTCTTTCTGATACTTCTGAGGGCGGTACGATAAGAACCGGAACTTTCGATTTTTGTATCACATTCTTAGAAACACTCCCTAAAATGACTTCTAAAAAAACTCCTCTTCCATGGGAACTCATAATTATCAGATTGGCATTTTTTGCTGCAGTTTCCTTTAGAATAATGTCTGCCGGAGTTCCTTGTTTGATTATAATTTCTACGTCTACGCCTGCTTTTTTTAATAATTCTTCGCATTTGATCAACTCATTGGTTTCTTCTTTCATGCCGGCTTCTTCCAATTCCGGCAGGTATTGAAAGCCTATATCTCCTATTACAAACCCCAGATCCAAACTGGCTACATGCAGCAGGTATACCTTACTCTGAGTGGCTTTTGCGTAATAAATAGCCTCTTCTATTATATATTTTGTTGATTCAGAAAAATCCACAGGGACAATTATTGATTTCATAATATGTTTATTTTTAAATATCCTGTTTAAAGATAAACATTATTTTTAATATTATTGTAAAAATTTCATATGATAAATTTTATTACTTTTGCAGACTAAGATTTATTGAAAAGAAATGCATTTATTTACGCAAATAGCTCAGCTATTACTTTGTCTGTCCATATTGGTTGTTCTTCATGAAGCAGGACATTTTTTTGCCGCTAAATATTTTAAGGTTAAAGTGGAAAAATTCTATCTGTTTTTCGATCCTTGGTTTTCTCTTTTTAAGAAAAAAGTAGGCGATACAGAATATGGAATCGGGTGGCTTCCTTTAGGAGGATATGTCAAAATAGCCGGAATGATAGACGAAAGCATGGATACGGAACAGATGAAAAGACCTCCCCAACCATGGGAATTTCGTTCTATTCCTGCATGGCAGCGGCTAATAATCATGTTGGGAGGAATCATCGTAAATATCCTGTTGGCAATTATAATTTATGCCGGAATATTCATGGCTGTCGGAGAACAAACCATTGATACGGACAAGCTCAAAGACGGATATGTCTTTTCCGATGCAGGAAAAAAACTAGGATTCAAAGATGGGGATAACATTCTGAGAGTAGACGGGGAATCCGTTCCTACTTTCAATTATCTGCCGGCATATATCTTATTTGGAGACAGCGTAACCGTAAAAAGGGAAGGAAAGGTCATTACCTTCGAGCTTCTTCCGGAAGAAAAAAAACACGTTTTGAACAGTGAAGGAATCGGATTTATTTCTCCGAGAGTTGTTGCCGACGTGGACTCCGTTGTGCCTAATTCCGTAGCTGCCAAATCGCTGAAAAAGGGCGATGTTATTATCGGTCTTAATGGAAAGCCCATAAAATATCTGGATGAATTAAAAGCGGATCTAAGTCAACATAAAAAAGACAGTGTTACTTTAGGCATTTTAAGAAACGGAAATGAGATTAAAGAAAAACTTTATGTTCCGGACAGCGCTATCTTAGGATTTGCTCCCAGTGTCTCTGCTCTGAATAATGCTACGACATATAATAAATACGGTTTCTTTGACGCCTTTAAAAAAGCGCCCGTGATGTGTTGGAAGGTATTGGTTATTCAAATCAAACAATTTAAACTGATCCTTAACTTTAAAACCACAGCATACAAACAGGTAATGGGTCCTTTACGTTTATACAAAGCCTTTTCTCCCGAATGGGACTGGGTGAGATTCTGGAATTTTACCGCTCTGTTCTCAGTATGGCTGGCTTTTCTAAACATACTTCCCATCCCCGGGTTAGATGGAGGTCATGCTCTGTTTGTCATAGCCGAAATGATAACCGGACGTAAATTAAGCGATAAAACCATGGAAAAAATACAGATGGTGGGTGTCTTTATACTTTTAAGTCTGATGGTTTTAGTGTTTGGAAACGATATCTGGAATATTATCCAGAATATTTTGGAGAAGTAAAAAACCGATTTACTTTCTGTCTTGAAATTTTTTCATCAGGTCAACTTTTTTGACCCGAAAGCGGTTTTTTATTTTTCATTTTAGAAAATATCCGGTATTTAGGGGGCAAAAACAAAAATAATTTAGCAAAACAATAATTGTACATTTCAGATCCCTGTAACTGTCAGGAAACAGTCTAATAGTAAAACAGAAACAATTTCGTATTTTTGTAAATTAAAAAAATGAAAGAAAAGTATCTTTATTTAAATATTTGACAAAGTAAAGATAAAAAACCAAATTTAAATAAACAGAACCAAAGATGAATACCACACTGGAATCGGCGATCCGCCAATTGCCTGAGAGGGGCTATCTGGAGATAGATATTCCTAAAGGAACGGATTTGATCTACGAAATAAATAAATTACGGAAAGAAAAAAATGCGGTTATTCTGGCACATTATTATCAGACCGGGAATATTCAGGATATTGCCGATTTCTTGGGAGACAGCTTACAATTAGCACGTGCCGCAGAGAAGACCAATGCCGATATGATAGTCTTTTGTGGCGTGCATTTCATGGCGGAAGCCGCCAAAATAGTAAACCCGACAAAAAAAGTGGTGCTCCCGGATATTAAAGCGGGATGTTCCTTAGCGGATTCCTGCTCGGGAGAAGAACTAAGAGCTTTTAAAAAGAAGCATCCGGGCGCTATCGTAGTAAGTTATATTAACTGTAATGCGGAAGTAAAAGCAGAAAGCGATATTATTGTCACTTCCTCCAATGCAGAGCATATTATTAATTCTATCCCGAAAGAGCAGAAAGTAATTTTCGCCCCGGATAAAAATCTGGGAAGATACCTCAATGAAAAAACGGGAAGAAACATGATCTTATGGGATGGAGTATGTGTCGTTCACGAAGCCTTTTCCATGGAAAGGATAGCGAAACAAATTTATGAAAATCCGGAAGCAAAAGTAATTGCCCACCCTGAATCTTCTAAAGAAGTACTGAGTTTGACGGATTATATAGGCTCCACTTCCAACATGATCAATTATGTAGTTAATGATCCGGCAAAAGAGTTTATCGTTGTCACAGAAGAAGGAGTTTTGCATGAAATGCGAAAAAAAGCGCCGCATAAAAAATTAATTCCGGCTTTGGTTCAGGATGAAAGTTGCAGTTGCAGTGAGTGTTTTTATATGAAGTTGAATACCTTGGAAAAAATATACTTATGTATGAAATACGAACTGCCCGAGATTATTATCGAAGAAAGTTTAAGACTAAAAGCATTAAAATCCATTAATAAAATGTTGGATTTATCAAAAAACGTGAAATAAATGATATATACAGATGTTTTAGTAATCGGTTCAGGACTTTCAGGACTTTTTTACGCATTAAAAACAGCACAGGAATATCCGGAAGCGAGAATTACGATAGTAACCAAATCCGACGATGACGAATCCAATACAAAATATGCACAGGGAGGCTTAGCCGTAGTTACGGATTTTGAAAAAGACAGTTTTGAAAAACATATAGAAGATACCTTGCGTGCCGGAGCAGGACTGAGCGACCCGAAAGTTGTGGAGATGGTAGTCAAGGAAGGTCCGCAAAGAGTAAAAGAAATTATAGAATGGGGTGCCCGATTCGACAAAAATAAAAATGAAGTATTTGATCTGGGAAGAGAAGGAGGGCATACGGAAAATAGAATTATCCATCATAAAGATGTTACCGGAGCAGAGATTGAACGCGCCTTATTACAAACCATCAAAAGACAAAAAAACACCCGGTTGTTTAATCATCATTATGTCATTGATTTAATTACAGAACACCACATCCCCAATGAACCCTTCGATAAGTATCACCTGAATTGTTACGGAGCCTATGTGTTGGATAAAAGAAATCAGAAGATAATAAAGATGACCGCAAAAATTACCCTGATGGCAACAGGAGGATGCGGACATGTATATAAAAACACAACCAATCCTTTAATCGCCACAGGAGACGGAATAGGACTGGCACATCGGGCAAAAGCAAGGATCAGCAATATGCAGTTTATACAGTTTCACCCAACCGCCTTTTATAGTAATAACAGAGGTCAGTTGAATCTCATATCGGAAGCAGTGCGCGGATTTGGAGCTAAATTAAAGACCAAAGACGGAAAGGCATTTATGCATAAGTACGATGAAAGGGAGGAATTAGCCTCTCGCGATATAGTTTCCCGTGCAATAGATAATGAAATGAAACTGAAAGGAGATGATTACGTTTGTCTGGATTGCCGTCATTTGGATCGGGATAGATTTTTTGCCCATTTCCCCAATATTTATGAACAATGTAAAGAAGAAGGATATGACATGTTTACGGATTTGGTACCGGTAGTTCCGGCAAGCCATTATTTATGCGGAGGAATTGATGTGGATGAATACGGACAAAGTACCATAAAAAACATGTTTGCAGTGGGAGAATGTACCAATACAGGATTACATGGAGCTAATCGGCTAGCTTCCAACTCTTTATTGGAAGCGGCGGTATATGCCCATCGGGCAGCGGTCAAAACGGTTCAAAAATTAAAAGAAGATAATTTTAATTATACCAACCTTAATAAGATCCCGGAATGGAATCAGGAAGGTTTGAACGTGAATGAAGAAATGGTTTTATTGAGTTATTTACGTAAAGAACTTCAAAATCTGATGGGCGATCTGGTCGGAATCGTGAGAACCAATGCGCGATTGCAAATGGCTTTACAAAAAGAAGAAGAAATATATAATTCCATCAAAGACATTTATAAATTTTCTATTCTATCTCCTCAATTGTCGGAATTGAGAAACCTGTCCAGCGTAGCCTATTTGATAATAACTCAAAGCATGGAGCAGAAAGAAAACAAAGGAGCATTTTATAATAAAGATTTAGAATAAAAATTATGAAACGACCGAGTTACGTCACCCCGGAAAGACTATATCATTTTATATCTCAGGCGATAAAAGAAGATGTGGAAGACGGAGATCATTCCACCTTGGCTTCTGTGCCGAAAGAATTGCAGCAAAGAGCCCAATTGTTAATTAAGGATGATTGCATACTGGCAGGAGTGGATTTAGCTCAGGAAATATTTCATTTTTACGATAAGAACTTATACATAAAAGAACTTAAAAAAGACGGAGAAGAAGTAAAAAAAGGAGAAATTGCCTTCATTGTGGAAGGTACGGCACGTTCCATACTGACTATGGAAAGACTGGTGCTCAACTGTATGCAGCGAATGAGTGGAATAGCAACCCGGGCAAGGGAAATGGCAGAACTCGTAAAAGGAACCCATACACAAATTCTGGATACGAGAAAAACAACTCCCAATTTTCGCATGTGTGAAAAGTGGGCAGTTTACATCGGAGGAGCTTCCAATCATCGGTATGGATTATTTGATATGATCATGCTGAAAGATAATCATAACGATTACGCCGGAGGAATTTCCCAATCTGTAAAATCTACGGTAGAATATTTAAAAAAACTGGACAAACCATTAAAGATAGAAGTAGAAACCCGAAATCTGAAAGAAGTGCAGGAAGCTTTGGATACTCAGGCAGTAGATATTATAATGCTGGATAATATGTCATTGGAGGATATGGAGAAAGCAGTTCGGCTGATTGACGGAAAAGCAAAAACAGAAGCTTCAGGAAATGTTACCGAGAAAACCGTAAAAAAAATAGCAGAAACAGGAGTGGACTTCATTTCTTCCGGAGCCATAATCTACTCCGCCAAAAATATGGATCTGAGTTTAAAAGCTTTTTAGTGTTTTATTAGTTTAATTACCTTCCGGACGGATGTTTCCGGCAATGTTCCATACTATAAAGATCGAAATTTTCTCCTTTTCATAAAAAAAGGAACCGTTTTTATGAAAACAGCTCCCTTTTTAGTTTATAGCAATACTGTCCTAAAAGAAACAAGAAAGAGGAAAAAGAGGAATAAGTTAAATAACTCTAAGCTATCTTAGAGGTTGCAAAAACAAAACCATTCCTCTTATGTCAAAGATAACATTATTTTCTCAGATCGTATCCAAAATAGACCGTTCCGTTTTCAATAAATTAGTTAGTCCCTCCTTTCTTTACAAATTCAAAAACAGATCCCGATCAATGAAACCGTATGCTTGCACGGATCAGGGCTATGGCGTTTATTTGGGTTACAGGCACGTCTTTAGGCTCGTAAACCGGATTTTCACTCACAAGTTTAATATACCCGTCTCCTAATTCCGACTTTCGTATATGGCGGATGGTGGTAATGGCAGAATCTTTATTTATGGCTATTTCCACCAGATATAACTCTCCCCAGAAAATATTTTCAGGAGAAATACTTTTAAAAACGATCATATCTCCGTTCTTCAAAAGAGGATGCATGGAATCCCCCTTTATATAGGTTGCTCCGTCACAATCGACAAGGTTGGGTATTTTAATGAAATTTGAAATGACTGCCTGAGCGGAATTCTTCTTCAGTACGTTTTTCAGTCCCCCGTTACTTTCCAGATCGTATAAAGGGATATTGTGCGCATATGTTTTGACGAAAGGAGCGGAAGATTCTTCTCCGGCAGACAGATACGAATCCTCATACGGCAGACCGGCTTTCAACATAGGTTCTTCTCCGGTTAACAACCATTCCGGATTGATTTCCGAAAATTTCATGAGAATACGTTGAATACTATAACTGTTCCGCTTTTTCCAATTACAAAAAGTCTGAGGCGAAATCCCTAAAAATCTTGCCAAATCAGAATCCTTTTTAAAACCGTAATGATTTTTTATCGTATTTAAAATAGTGGTTTTATCCATATTTTTATGATTGATTCGCATAAACACTCTGTGAATTATGTTAGTTTTTATACACGAAATGTTTACATATCTAATTGATTATTAGTCAAATATATTAAAAAAATATTACATTGTCATAACAACGTAACAAGCTAAATCAAAACAAATACAGAAAACGAAAATAAAATGTCTCGTCTTACCGTAGAACCTTATTCCTACCCTTATCTCTGAAGTACAACGAAACTGACTGAATAACACCACTTTTGCTTTGCCGTCGTTTTTTGGTTCCGATATATGTTTTCCGGATTTTGGTTTCCTCCCGCATTTTTTCATAAAAAAGCCATTCATTGAAATTTTATACTAAAAAAACATAAAACAAAAAGCGTACAGCAGTAAATACAGCTGCTCTGCGCATGGAGGTTTCGGTGCATTCGGGTGAGACGGAGACTTTTAAAATCGGGGGATTGCTCCTTTCCGCACCATGCTTTTTTCCTGTATTAATAAATATTTTGTTTTCCCGATAAAACATTTCCCGATAAAATCCCTGTGTTTTAATCCTGTGTGTATTTATCGGAAAATTTTATCTTTTCACTAAAAAAATGAGATAATCCGTAAAAAATCCGGATTTTTGCTGAAAAGTATCCTGTCTTTTTATTATGCGCATAACACATTTTATTTGTGTTCAACATAAAAAAATAAGACAGATTAATTTTTTATGAATTTTTTAACGCAATTATAAACAATATGTTTATTATATTTATCGTTCTTAATTTGTGGAATCACCAATAAAAAACACAGGCATCATGATAACACGACGACTAAAAAGAAAAACGGAACAGAGAATAGAACAATTGAAAGAAAAAATGGAAATAGGGGACTACGTATTGGCGTCTAAATTGCTGAATGTGACCCCCGAAAATATCCGGGTACGATTTTCAAGAAAAAAGAAAGATGTTTTGGATGCTTTAAAAGCGATCATTGCCAACAGGGAAAAATTTATCCGGGAATACAAAATAAAACAGGAAAAAAAATTAGTTCGGTTAAAAGCCGGAAACAGAAAAACCGACAGCTCCGGAGAATAGAGGCTTTAGTTTGAATTTATTTCTAATTATGCTTTTCATAAGCATTAATTAAGCTGACTATGCAGGGGTTTGAGGTAGCGGTTTCCCGTTTTTTTTAGTGCAAATTTTCCGTTTTTTCTCCGATACACGAAAAAATGGAGCGGTTTTTGTATCGCATACAATCCTTGGCAGACCTGAGTTTTTAACCGAAGAAAGCAGGGTATGGCTGTGCCAAAAAATAAAATTATAGGTTTTTATATATTTTTAATAAAATTTTTTATATATTTACAGCCTGAAACCGTGCTAATATTAGTAACGGGTTGGCTTGCAGAAGAAAAAGCCCCGTTGGGTTTCAGTTTAGAGAGAAGATCTGTTAAAAAAGGAAAGAAAAAAGAGAGATCATTGCAATTTAAAATGAGTTCATTGCGAAAAAAGAAAGATAAGATCATTTGGTGAGAAAGAGTTCATATACTGCAGATAGAAAGAAGATACATTTTTTTGGAAAGAAAATACGAAAATCTAATACAAAATAAATAGTACTTAATTAATAATTCATTATGAAAAAGAAAGTTTTAGTATGTTCATTGATTGGACTGATTTCC
>JAISMV010000111.1 GCA_031276535.1 Flavobacteriaceae bacterium | reverse complement strand
ATTCTTTTTAAGCTCTTTTGAGCATCTTTTTCACTTTTTCTTTTTGATTTAGCCCGCTAAATCTTCAAATAAAAAGCAAAAAATCCATCTCAAAAATAGCAATAAAAAATAATCGCAATGAAATTTAAACAGGCTCTTAAAAAAACAAAAATATGTCCTGAGTTTAATACAACTCTCGTTTTTATTATCTCTTTTTCCGTAAATAATGAAACGGGCAGAAAGTATATTATTTTTCGGCAAATTCATTAGCAGCAATGAAATTATTTTTCACTAACAGTCTTTGCCCGATTTATTTATTAACTCCTCTCCTACTTCCACATACAAAATTTCTGTCTATACACCTATTAATGACACAATTTGGCAGATTATTCCTTCCATTGATGACAATACAAGCACAACAACTGACATTATGAGCCAATACAGGCATTGGAATGATTATTGATTATAACTTAGAGATAAAAACACTAAGATATATCTACGTATTATATTAATTATTCATTCATATCAATAAAAATAGCTTCCTTTACATATTCTTCTTGTATTAAGTAAACTAATTCTATTGACTAATTAACTAAAAAATAAAAAGAACAAAAGAAGAGAATTTATTATGAAAACAACATTGTATACTGCTAATAGCAGAGGACATGCTAATTATGGCTGGTTAGACACACATCACACTTTCAGCTTTGCCAACTATTTCGATCCTGAACGTATAAACTTTGGAGCATTGCGGGTTATTAATGACGATATCGCTTTGGGAGGAGAAGGTTTTGATACTCATCCGCACAACAATATGGAAATTATATCCATTCCTTTATATGGAGCTTTGGAACACAGAGACAGTATGGGACATACCGAAATAATAAAATCCGGAGACGTACAGGTTATGAGCGCAGGTTCCGGCATTACACACAGCGAATACAACGCAGATCCTAACAAGCCTGTAAACTTTTTTCAGATTTGGATCTTTCCAAACAAAAGAAATGTGAAACCTCGTTACGAACAAAAAACTTTTGATTTTTTCCAGAATAAAAACAAATTGATCCAAATTGTCACTCCTGACATGGAAACTAACGAAGAAAGTTTGTGGATACACCAAAATGCATGGTTGAATACCGGAATCTTTGATAAAGGACAGGAAATAAACTACAAAATAAAGAAAGAAGGGAACGGTCTATATATCATGGTTATTGACGGTGAATTCATGGCAGAATACCAAAAACTTAACCCTAAGGACGGATTAGCAATATGGGATACCGACTCGATGAAAATAAAATCTTTATCAGATAATTCACGGATATTATTTATAGAGGTCCCTATGGCTTAATTCAGAGGCACAGGCATCAGTAACCCAACATCGGCTGCCGGGAATTCAGACATTGACTTGTCCGGTTTTATTTCCGTAAATGTATTTATCGGTTTAGAATTTCATTCCTGACTTTCTTGCTCAGCGAATTAAAAATCAATTCGTATGAACCGTCTAACATTTGCTTTAACACTTCCTCGGGAACGTTCCCGTTCAGGGATAACGAACTCCAATGAGTTTTGTTCAGGTAATAGGGGGGAGCAATATCAACAGGGTATTTCTCTCGTAATTCCTCTCCGTACTCGGGATCATGTTTCACGGAAATCACCGATTTCCCCTCTCTGTCGTTGCCTACCAAAGCAAACATTTTGCCGCAAACCGAATAACGAATGGCATCCCATTCTTCTTTCCAGTCTTCTTCGGCGCCTTTTTTTGCAAGGCAGTATGCTTGTATGAAATCGTATCTCATCGTTTGGATTTTCTATAAAAGTACTGCATTTTGAAATATCAAACAGCGAGAAAAAAATAACTTTTTTCAATGACGGAGTAAAAATCACCTGACTCGGCATTACCCCGACTCTATTTCCTTTACTATAAAGATACGAAAAAAAATTATCTTTATCAAATTTTTAATTGTTTTTTATACGAGTTTTCCGTTTACTCATTAAAATTACCCCGAACTCGGATCTGTAATACGAACCATTTTTTATTTATCCATAACCTGCCGTATTGTTATAAATGAAAAAAAAACATTTTTTATTTTTGAGACTTAATATTAATAATTATATTTAGTGTCGAATTTAAACATACAAATTTAATTTTGCATTTTTATACATAAATATGAATATACAAGATATAAAACAGGATTGGATTAGTCCATTTGATAAGCCACTGATCATTTCAGGACCCTGTAGCGCAGAAAGTGAAAAACAGGTAATGGAAATTGCCGAAAGGCTGGATAAAAACTATGTTCAGGTTTTTCGTGCAGGTATTTGGAAACCAAGAACTAAGCCGGGAAGCTTTGAAGGAGTAGGAGCTATCGGGCTAAATTGGTTAAAAAGAGTTAAAGATGAATTTAACATGCTCACAGCTACAGAAGTGGCTAATGCCTCCCACGCAAAATTAGCATTGGAATTTGATGTAGATTATCTTTGGATCGGAGCACGTTCTACGGTAAATCCTTTTACGGTACAGGAGATAGCGGAAGCTTTAAGAGATACGGACAAGGTCGTATTGGTTAAAAACCCCGTAAATCCCGACTTGGATTTGTGGATTGGAGCATTGGAAAGACTGGCTGCACAAGGAATTAAAAAACTGGGAGTAATTCACAGAGGTTTTTCATCCCATAATAAATCAAAATACAGAAATAACCCGCAATGGCAGATCGCGCTGGAGTTAATGGACAGACTGCCTAATATTCCGATACTTTGCGACCCTTCCCATATTGCCGGAAGAAGAGACTTGATTGCAGAAATAGCGCAACAGGCTTTCAATCTGGAATACAACGGACTGATGGTAGAGACTCATTGCAATCCGGACGAAGCATGGAGCGATGCCAAGCAACAAATTACTCCGGAAACCTTAAAGGACATTCTGGCAGACATTACTTTAAGAAAGAAAAGTGACGCTTCCGATGATTTTTCTTCCAAATTAGACCAATACAGAAGAGAAATTGATGAACTGGACAATCAGCTGCTAGGCTTATTAGCTTCCAGAATGGATGTGGCGAAAAAAATAGGATACCTTAAAAAGAATCATAATGTTGCCATATTCCAGCCCGACAGATGGAATATTCTGAAAAAGTTAGCTATCAGAAATGGCACGAGAATGGGACTGTCCGAAGAATTTTTAGAACATTTACTAGTATCTATTCACAAGGAATCCGTGGATTTACAAAATGAAATTATGGAAGACTAAAAAATAGTACTGTTTAGAGCCTGTTTAAATTTTATTCAAATATTTATTTTTAGGTTCTAATTGTATTTTGCATTCTTTTTAAGCTCTTTTGAGCGTCTTTTTCACTTTTTCTTCTTGATTTAGCCCGCTAAATCTTCAAATAAAAAGCAAAAAATCCATCTCAAAAATAGCAATAAAAAATAAT
>JAISMV010000102.1 GCA_031276535.1 Flavobacteriaceae bacterium | reverse complement strand
CCCATACACGACTATCAGGTAACTGTAGCCACAGGTTTTGATCGTAGATACCCAGCACTTTTTTAACGTTGGTCAGTCCATTGTAACCATAGGGTTTTTCTACTTCAGGTTGTTTAATCGTCCATAGTATTTCTCCTGTTTCTGCATCTATCAATTTCAAATCATCTTCGGTATCATTGATCCAATACTGGTCTTGAATGTGTAACAACCTTTTGGGCAACCAATTCTTTAGTGCATTTCTTTTTCGGACTAAATCATACAAATTACATAATTTTTTGTCATCTATAACTATACAATACTCCTTTTCTATTTTATAAGACTGTAAACCAATATAATTATCTTCATCAATTTTATATATTTGATTGTCTGTTCCGAATAAAAGATAGTTAGTATTATTTGTAAAATGAAAATTATTTTTGAAAGTTCTTTTTTCTATTATCTTATCTTCAATATAATTCATTTTGATGTATTTACTATCCAGCCTAAAGTCTCTTTCTTCATCAATTTGAATGAATCCATTTCTAAGCTTATATGAATTTATGTTACTTAAAATCCTCATGTCATTTTGCTTTAAAATGATTTATAAATAAACTGTTTACATTTAAATTGTTAATATCATCCACTCCTTCATTCATTAAGAATGACCTAATTTCATTATCACTCCAAAACTCCTCCGCATTCTTTTTAATCATATCTACTATCTTTTGTTTTACAAATAGGTCGGGGTCTGTCGTCAGTCCGTCTTTTATCAGCTTTTGAGCATCGAATATCTGCTCAAATTCTCCCGATTTCATGTAGGTTTTTAGCTGATTCTTATACTGTTCTCCGTTCAATAAATTAAAGCTTCCTGTTTTCCAACTTTTGAATTCTATAGATTTGGCATTGGGAGTCAATCTATCTGGTAATAACTTCATATCAGCCGTGAAGTTGCCTAAATTGTCATTTAATTTTAATTCAAATCCTTGTATTTTATCTACCAAATTATTGTCATATATATACTGTAAACTGAATTTGCTGCCATGGTGTTTTTTACTTCTTTTGTTCTTAATCATATTTTATTTTTAGTTATTTATAATCACACCAACAAATTTGATACGTTACCAATCTAGTTTGAATAAAATTTAATAACATGATTATATGTATCTTGCAAAGAGCCTAATAACTTTTCTTCTATTACACCATTAAACCAAGAATCTACCCCAATAGCCATCCATTTTTTTCTTCCTTTTTTATCATACTTAAAACCAAAGTCAACTAATTGTGGAGTTCCTTCACAATAATCATTTTTTGGAGCAAGTTTAACACTACCTCCTAAATGATTCATTAATAGGTGTAAGAAAAAAGCCCAAAATGACAACCTTATATGATATTTTTTCTGTTCACTATATTGAGAAAAACTATCCTTCAAGAAATATTCAATTTCATCTATTTTTTTTTCGTATTCATCTAATGTATTTCCTTCAATACCATTCTTTTTTAATTCCCCTATAAAGTATTCAATATGAGATTCTTTAGTATCTAAAAAATTTTCAAAATCTTTTTTGTTTAACATATCTTTGATTAAATTAATAGTTAATAACAATAAACAGCCTTTTTCCTTTGAGATCCTCTCGTAGGTTATCCTCAATGAAATCTTCAATAGTTTTTTTATCAGCATTATTAAAACAATGCCATTCAATTTTTGAAACTCTATTGTTGGTTAAATTTTGATTCAAAATTTCAATATCTTTAAGTATTTGTTGTTTGCTGTTTGATAATGTTATCGGACCAGATTTTACCTCTCTTGCAGTTTCATCTAAAACATTGTCAAAATATCGTTTACCATCTGAAGTCGTAATTCCCTTTTTAGGTTTCATTCCTCCTTCAAGCAATTGAAATTGTTCTTCCGTCAGCTTGCCTATTTCCCTGTTTTTATAAAGCGTTTTGTATCTTGTTTCCCAATCGGCTTTACTTAATTGTCCTTTGTATTTTCTGTACGAATTATCCATTATGTTCGCAAAATCTGTAGATCTCATAAACTCATCCAAATCTGCTTTTTTGGTATCTATCGCTTTTTTAACCTTTTTACCTACATTATCTACTCCTTCATTTACATTTTTGACAACATTTTTCAATCCACCTGTACCCAGTAAAATAGAAGCCACCTGCACACCATCTTTTCCTACCGTATGGTTTACAATATAGGATTTATTGCTGGTATAGTTGGCTTTTTTCTCTTCGTAAAAATCTACCGCTGCATCTTTTATGGTTTCTACAGATATTCCTTTTACAGATTCCCAAAGTCCGTCACGAACTTCCTCTTTGGTAACAACATCATATCCTAATTTAATCAGTTGTGGATATTGTGTTACTTCATCAATTACTCCATCGCCAACCCCTGCAAAGGTAGGTGGAATGTGAATATTGGTTTTATCATAGCCTTTATCTTTATTCCAATAAGAAGCCGGCATGGCAGCGTTTTCCCAGACAGAGCTGCCCAAGTCCCCAAGTGTGCCAAGCCACTCTTTACCGGTCATTTTCTTTACCCAAAACTCCCCTCCATCTTCGGTCGATTGCCTTGTTTCAGGGGAATATTTCCCTTCCCAGCCAAGTTCGTTGAGCTTTTCATTCATCAATGTTTCTACCTGCTGTTCAATCTCCTGCTTCTGGTCTTTTGTTTTGGGGTTTCCTGCTTTTTTAAATTTGAACTCTACTGAAAATTTACCGTCCGTATTCTTATAAACCTTTATCTCGTATTTCCCTTGAGAATCTGTCAGGGTATCA
>JAISMV010000075.1 GCA_031276535.1 Flavobacteriaceae bacterium | reverse complement strand
TTGAATAAAATTTAAACAGGCTCTAACATAGAGCATTTCTGACAGTATCCGGAGAATGATCTTTTTGACCTGTTTTTATTCTTTTATTCTCTCATTATTTTAGTCGGTTTATGCCTGTTGTGAAGTGTTGAATTCCGTACTGCATTAATTCGGATTGTTTGTCTGTTTACAAAAGTATACTTACACGGGATAAATTTATCATAAGTATATAAAAACCAATGATTGCCTCTGTTTTTTAGGATTTTTTTTGTATAAATAACAAAAAACAATATATTTACACTTTAAATTGAATAAGGTGCTATTTAGATATTGATGATTATGAAAAATAATTTATTTTTACTCTTATTCCTGTTGCTGAGTGGAGCAGGATTTTCACAATCTAACTACTGGAATAAATTAGGCTTTAAAAGTATACCCAATGGCAAAGAACGCCAAAATACTCCGAGAGAATATATTTTAATGGGGCTTGACTTGACAGCATTTAAAGAATCCATAAAAAACGCTCCCGACAGAAAAACGGGTAATAAAAACCAGAAAGAAATAATGACAAAATTTCCTGATTCCAAAGGGAAATTATCGGATTATATCGTTTATGAAGCCTCAATAATGCACCCTGATTTACAAGCAAAATTTCCCGAGATAAAGTCATACGTCGCTTATCAGGTATCCGATCCCTCTGTCCACATAAGATTTAGCATATCCCCGCAGTTCGGATTGCACGGGATGGTTTTTTCAACGGAAGGAATATCCTACATAGATTCCTATTCTGAGGATAATACAATTTATATGATCTATGACAGAAAGGCTCTCCCTGAAAATTCCCAAAAATTCACCTGTGAAACCGAATCGGATGAGTTGTTACACGAACTTATACATGACTCTCCCGCCTTAAAAGCACAAAATGTTACGGATGGAAAAATGAGGATTTTTCGCTTAGCCTTAGCCTGCACGGTAGAATATTCAGAATATCATATCAAAAAGGTAGGAGTGGAGAACGGAACTTTAAACCAAAAAAAAGCCGTTGTGCTGGCTGCAATAAATACCACAATGACCCGGGTAAACGGAATATATGAAAAAGAGGTTTCACTGACCATGGAACTGGTTCCGAAGAATGATCAATTGATATTCATAACTTCTGACTCTTATACAAATGATAATGGAACTGCAATGTTGGGCGAAAACATAAAGGTTTGTAACGAAGTCATAGGCGTTAACAATTATGATATAGGACATGTATTTAGTACCGGTGGCGGAGGAATTGCTTATGTAAAAGGTTCCTGTGATTATAATAGCAAAGCCGGAGGGGTTACCGGTTCCAGCAAACCTGTAGGAGATCCTTTTGATGTTGATTACGTAGCCCATGAAATGGGACATCAATACGGAGCTAATCATACATTCAACAGTACTCTTGGTGACTGCAAGGATAACAGACACTCAGATACGGCTGTAGAACCCGGAAGTGGAAGTACCATTATGGCTTATGCGGGAATTTGCGATACCAGTAATATCCAGAAAAACAGTGACGCCTATTTTCATGCGGTGAGCCTAAAAGAAATATATACCCATATTACTACTTCCGGTAGCTGCGCTGCCATTAGTAGCACAGGAAACAACGAACCGACGGCAAATGCCGGACAGGATTATGTCATACCTAAATCAACAGCTTTTGTATTGACCGGAAGCGGCTCAGATCCGGACGGAGATGTCCTGACCTACTGTTGGGAAGAAATCGATACGGGAACCAAAGCAAATGTTCCCTCCTCTACAGACAATTCCGGACCTAATTTCAGATCTTTTTCTCCGGTAATCTCACCGGAAAGATATTTTCCTCAATTAAAAAGTATAATTTCCGGAAATTTAACTCCTGCCTGGGAAGTTATTCCCTCCGTTGCAAGAACGTTAGATTACGCATTGACTGTCAGAGATAATAACCCTAAGGGAGGACAGTCCGCACGAGATGATGTGAAAATCACCGTAAATGCAGATGCCGGACCTTTTATAGTAACCTCACAGGCATCTTCGGAAGAAACATGGCATATCGGAAGTTCCGTTACAATAAGCTGGAGTGTTGCCAAGACAAATTCAGCGCCTGTAAACTGTAAAAATGTAAAAATAACCTTATCAACGGACGGAGGTGTAACTTTTCCGATTGTTCTGGCTGAAAGCACACCCAATAATGGCTCTGCTGTAGTTACCGTGCCGGCAGGAATAGATACTAAAAGTGCACGAATTATGGTAAAAGCGGCAGATAATATATTTCTGGCAGTAAATACCAAAGACTTTACCATAAGTTCTCAAATGAAAGTAGAGGATAGTACGGTCGATCCGGATGATATTGTACTATATCCCAACCCTTCACGGGGGATAGTTAATTTGAGCCTGAAAACAGAAAGCGAAGAACTTTCCTATAAAGTATATGGTTTTGCGGGAGATCTACTTGTGCAGGGTAAAATAAACAACATTTCCGGTTCAGGAAAAAAAACGTTCCAAGTAGATTTAACAGGTTTGAAAACAGGTAGTTATATTCTGCAAATAAATGATGGAAACGAAAAAATAATTAGAAAGATCCTTATAAGCAGGTAAAAAATAGATATTCATACCATAAAAAAAGCGACAAATTGAATCTGTTTAGAAGACAAATTGTCGCTTTTTTATTGTTGGCATGTTTTTCGAAAAGGCATAAATGCTTAGAGCCTGTTTAAAAATTATTGCGATTATTTTTTATTGCTATTTTTGAGATGGATTTTTTGCTTTTTATTTGAAGATTTAGCGGGCTAAATCAAGAAGAAAAAGAGAAAAAGCCGCTCAAAAGAGCTTAAAAAGA
>JAISMV010000056.1 GCA_031276535.1 Flavobacteriaceae bacterium | reverse complement strand
GTAAAAAAGAGTAAATTTGCTCACACAACAATTATGAAAAATACACCTGTTCACTACGGATTATTACTAACAGCCATCACACTGATTCTTTTCTTTGCTGTCTATTACTTCTTTATTGGTTTTGATTATTATATAATCAGCGTCGGAGTAAATGTATTTGCCCTTCCGGCTATTTACACCCTGATAACCATAATTCTGTTATATAAAAAAACCAATATTGAAAAACTGTCATTTGCGAAAAATTTTCAATATTCATTTGTTACTATGTTCCTCGGAGGAACCGTTTCGTATTTACTTATAGCCTTATTCTTTAATTTCGTAGATCAGGATGCCCAATCCCTGTTGCAGCATCAAAGGCTGGAGCGGAATCTGGAAAATCTTTATGCCGAATATCAATCCCTGAAAGAACCGACGGAAGAACAAACCGCGAGTTACAACGAATACGTTAAAAGCCTGACTTCCGAATCCGTCAGAAACGAACGTTTATTCGGCTTGAAAAATTCTTTTATTATTTTAGGTATTCTATACCTGTTTTATCTTACAATATCCGTATTTTTGTCAATATTTTTTAGAACACGGACTCCTAATGCAACTTTCAATCGTCATTCCCCTGCTCAATGAAGCCGAATCGCTCCCCGAGCTATTTACACGCATTCGTAATGTATGTGAAAAAGAAAACTACACGTATGAAATCATTTTTGTAGATGATGGAAGTACTGATGAATCCTGGAAAATAATCTCAGAATTATCGGAATCGTTTCCTCAGGTAAAAGGCATCAGATTTGCTAAGAATTATGGGAAATCACAAGCCCTGAATGCTGCTTTCAAAACAACTCTGGGCGATGTGGTAATTACTATGGATGCTGACTTACAGGATTTCCCGGAAGAAATTCCCGCACTTCGGAGAATGATCGTTGAGGAAGGATACGATCTGGTTTCCGGGTGGAAGAAAAAACGATACGACAACGTACTGACCAAAAATCTCCCTTCCAAGCTGTTCAATTGGGCGGCACAAACAATTTCCGGAGTAAAATTGCACGATTTTAATAACGGGTTAAAAGCTTACAGAAAAGAAGTTGTTAAAATTATTGACGTTCATGGAGATATGCATCGATATATACCGGTTTTGGTAAAAAATGAAGGATTTACTAAGATCACCGAAAAAGAAGTTCCCCATCAGTCCCGTTTATACGGGAAATCTAAATTCGGCGCTAATCGGTTTGTCAGAGGATTTCTGGATTTGATCACCGTATGGTTCATGTCAGGATTTGGCACCCGTCCCATGCATTTTTTTGGTTTTATTGGAACCCTGATGTTTATCATAGGATTTTTATCCTCCGCGTGGTTGGGAATTAGTAAATTAGTCAAGGTATGGAATAAAATCCCGGCACGATTAGTTACGGATGATCCTTTGTTTTATATAGCGCTGACCATGATGATATTAGGTACTCTACTGTTCATTGCCGGATTTCTGGGCGAGCTGATCGTTCAGTTAAAAAGAGGGAAAAGTGAAGATTACACTATTTCCCAACACATAAATATGAAGTAATAATATGAAAAAAATTATATTTTTCGTTGTCACAGTAACTTTTGCTTTGCTTTTCAGCTCATGTACTTTTCCCATAAAAGGAGAAGGCACCATAACCACCAGAGAAATAAAGCTGAACAACGTAAAACAAATATCCGCTAAAGGTAGTTGTCGTCTGGTTTATCTTTACGATAACAAAAAACCACGGATGATCATAGAAACCCATGAAAATCTGATAGATAATTTAAAAATTCATACGGAAGAAGGTCAGTTAAGTATTTCCGAATCAAGAAGGGTAAAAGATGCGGATTTGTATAATGTATACATTTATAATCCTGAAATAGAATACTTTGAATTGCATGATCAGGTGAATATTGATGTAAATTCCCAATTACGTATTTCCAAATTAAACATTATCCTTTCCGATGTGTCTAAATTTCTGGGAAACAGCATTGTCGTAGATGAACTAAATGTAAAAGTAAAAGATAACGCTAAAATTAATTTACAGGGAGAAGGAAATAAACTTATCCTGCACGCAAGCGATGCAAGCGATTTCTCGGCTCCATTCCTTGAATTGTCCGAAGTTAAAATTCAATTATCCGATGTGGCAACTGTCGAACTTAATATAAAAAACAAGTTAGTGGGAAAACTGTCCGACAATTCCAGACTAACCGTGATCGGAAACCCTGCTAAAGATATTAAACAAACCGATTTATCAAAAGTAGATTATAAGAAATAACAAAAATTACCATAAATTATGAATTCATTAGAAATTGCAAAAAGCTGGTTACAGGCTCCTTTTGACGCGGAAACTCAAAAGGCTGTACAAAGTTTGATTGATACTAATCCTAAAGAACTGGACGATGCATTCTATAAAAGTTTGGAATTCGGTACCGGAGGAATGCGTGGAATTATGGGAGTAGGAATTAACCGATTAAACAAGTATACCTATGGGCAGGCAACTCAGGGACTCGCTAATTACCTGCTTCAACAATTTCCAAATAAAAAAATAACCGTGGCTATCGCTTATGATGTTCGTCATAACAGCGATACATTTGCCAAACTGGTAGCGGAAGTGCTCACAGCAAACGGAATTTACGTTTATTTATTCAGCGAATTCAGGCCTACTCCGGAATTATCCTACACTGTGCGAAATTTAAAATGTGATGCCGGAATTGTTCTGACAGCTTCTCATAACCCTCCTGAATATAACGGATACAAAGTATACTGGAATGATGGCGCACAAATTGTACCCCCTCACGACACGGCTATTATCAAAGAAGTACGCAGTGTAGATTTTGCAAACATAAAATTTGAAGGAGACGATTCTAAAATTACATATCTAGGTTCTAAAGAAGATGAAGATTTCATTAATGCAGCAATAGAAAATGCCGTATACCTGAAAGGTAAAAAAGACATAAAGATCGTTTATACCTCTTTGCACGGAACTTCCATAAAAATACTTCCGGAAGCCTTACAAAAAGCAGGATATGAAAATGTATTCATTGTTCCCGAACAAAGAAATCCGGACGGAAACTTTCCTACCGTAAAATCTCCCAATCCGGAAGAACCGGAAGCCCTTTCCCTTGCGTTAAAATATGCGGAAGAACAGAATGCGGATATCGTTTTCGGAACCGACCCCGATGCAGATCGTTTAGGCATCGCCGTACGTGATCTGGATGGAAAATTGGTTTTATTGAACGGAAATCAGACAAATACCCTTCTTACCGATTTTGTTTTAAACAAATGGAAAGAAGCAGGCAGGATCAAAGGCGAAGAATTTATAGGTTCCACAATAGTTACTTCAGATATTTTCTTTCCGTTAGCCGATTATTATGGAGTAAGTTGTAAAGTGGGATTGACCGGATTCAAATGGATTGCCGATTTGATCCGTAAAGCCGAAGGAAAAGAAAAATTCATATGCGGTGGAGAAGAAAGTTTCGGTTTCATGCCAAGCGACTATGTCCGTGATAAAGACTCGGTTTCTTCTATTTTGGTTGCCTGTGAGGCGGTTCAATCCGCTAAAAATGAGGAAAAAACCCTTTTTGAGAAACTAATGGAGATATATGAAAAAACAGGGTACTATTACGAAGAATTAGTTTCTATTGTAAAGAAAGGAAAAGACGGAGCGGAACAGATCGCCAAAATGATGGAAGAATTCAGGAAAAACCCTCCGAAAGAACTGGTGGGAGAAAAAGTTATAAAATCGGATGACTATCAGTCCTCAATTTCTTTGGATCTAACCACAGGAGAAAAAACTCCTATTGACATTCCAAAATCCAACGTATTGATTTTTTATACGGATAAAGGAACCAAATTGGCTTGCCGCCCTTCGGGAACAGAACCTAAGATTAAATTCTATTTTTCCGTACAGGATACTCTGGATTCCAAAGATCAGTTTAAAGAAAAATTATCTAAAGCTCAGGCTAAAATTCAAAAGATCAAGGAGTATCTGGATTAGGATTTATAACCGGAACAGATACAAGAGGGGACAAGTCAGGAGGTTTTTATATGAAAAGCCTCTCAATGATACCTAAAAATAAAATCAGTCAATACCTAACCCGGCAGTTATAATCAAATTGAATAACTTTAAAACCGATTAAGTATTGACTGATTCAGATTATTTTGTCACCTTTCTTAACTTATAACCGTTAGGATTCGCAGCTGCTGCAGCTAACCAGATTCACTACCATTTCTTTTGCCACGCTTTGGCTTCTTTGGTAATATAAGGTCTTAATTCCCAGTCTCCAGGCTTCTATGATTAAACGATTTACTTCTTTCACCGGCAGCTCGGCAGGAATATTCAGGTTTAAGGATTGCGACTGGTCTACATATTTTTGTCTGATCGCCGCCTGTTGCACGATCTCAAGCTGGCTGATTTCCTTAAACGTTTTAAATACCTGTTTTTCTTCATAGGTCAGTTCTTTCAGCTGTTGCACACTTCCTCCGTTGAGCATGATGCTCCTCCAGGTATCTTCATTGTTAATGCCTTTTTCGGTAAGCAAAGCATCCAGATATTTGTTTTTACGCATGAAGTTTCCTTTGGATAGTCCCGCTTTATAGTAGTTGGAACTGAAAGGTTCTATCCCCGGCGAGGTTTGTCCCAGAATTGCGGAGGAGGAAGTGGTCGGGGCAATAGCTAACAGGGTGGTATTCCTTCTTCCGTATCCTTTTAATAATTCCGGTTCTCCATAAATTCTTGCCAGATCTTCGGTTGCTTTATTGGATTTTTCCTGTAAATATTTAAATATTTCCACGGTTTTTTGCTTGGCTCTCATTCCTTCAAACGGAATCATATTTTTTTGCAGGTAGGAATGCCAGCCTAGCACGCCTAAGCCCAAAGCACGATGTTTTTTCGCGAAATTATGGGCTGAGGAAAGATAATAATTTCCTTCGGTTTTTACTATAAATTCCTGTAAAACCGCATCTAGAAAGAAAATAGCCAGTTTCACGGCTTCCGTGTCTTTCCATTCTTCATATAATTCCAAGTTCATGGAAGACAGACAGCATATGAAAGATTCTTCAACGGTGGAAGGAAGCATGATTTCGGAACATAAGTTGGAAGCGTGAATCACCAGTCCGGCATCTTTATATACCTGAGGTTTGTTCTTATTTATGTTATCTGAAAAGAATATATAAGGCAATCCTTTTTGCTGGCGGCTTTCCAGCACTTTCGCCCATATTTTTCTTTTTTCTATGTCTCCGTCTATCATTTCCTGCATCCAGTAATCGGGAACACAAACTCCGAAAAATAAATTCTGAATGGGATTTCCAATATCTTTAATGGTTAAGTATTCTTCTATATCCGGATGGTCTATGTCCAAATAGGCGGCAAAGGCTCCTCTTCTCACTCCTCCCTGAGATATGGTATCCATGGCGGTATCAAAGAGTTTCATGAAGCTAACCGCTCCGCTGCTTTTTCCGTTGTCTGAAACCGCAGATCCTCGTTCTCTCAGTGAGCCGAAATATCCGGACGTTCCTCCTCCTATTTTGGTCTGCATGATCACTTCTCCTAGCTTATGGGTGATGCCCTCTATGCTGTCGGGAACGTGCACATTAAAACAAGAGATAGGCAAACCTCTCTGAGTTCCCATATTTGCCCAAATGGGCGAACTTAAACTCATCCAGCCTCTTTCTATCATTTCCTGAAATGCTTCTTTAAGTTCGGGTTTGTATAATCTTTGTGCTGCTGCCGTAGTTATCCTGTCAATAGCTCCTTCCACTGTTTCTCCTTTCAACAGATAACCTCTGTTCAGGATTTGCTCACTTTCTGAGTTTTTCCACCAAAGTTTTTCGTTCATATTCATTAATCTAATCTTTTAACCATTAATTCTAATTTTCCTTTTAATCCGGATTTTTTATTTATTGCAAGCTTCCGCAGAAAATACCCGTTATCTTTTCCTTCTTTGTCAATAAAGGGCATTTCATAAAATCCGGTCATTTCAAATTCTTTTAAATAAAGAGAGAGCTTGTCCTCGAGTTCTTCCAGAATTAAGAGATGCCGGGTTCTGTCTTCCAGATTCGTTGGGATTTCTTTTTCTATGGAAGCTGAGAAATCCAGATATAGAAAGCCCGCTTTAATTAAATGAAAATCTCCCATCTTAGAATAAATCGTTTTCCGTGATGCTTTTATCGTGTTTGGTATATTCCGTAGGGCGCTTTGCAAAAAAATCATCGAGACTGTTTGCAAACACTTCTTCTTCAAACCATGCCATGGGTTTGTATTGTTCTGCCGTAATGTAGTAAAGCTGCTCTATTCCTATCTGTTGCAGGCTTTCGTCTACTCTGAATTTCATAAAATTCAACAAATTTTCTTTTTCTATGGTGTTGACTTCCCCCAACTCGAAAATCCAGTCCAGTATTTTTCCTTCTATTTCAATGGAATCATCCACGGTTTCCCGTATGTGTTTCACGGTATCTTTATCAAAGAAATCGGGATATTCTTCTCTTATTTTGTTTATCAGATAAATTCCGGCATTTGCATGTACCTGCTCGTCCACGGAAGTCCAGCCTATGATGTTGCTGACGTTTTTCATCAGACCTTTAAACCGGGTGAATGAGAGAATGATGGCAAACTGGCTGAACAGGGAAACATTTTCGATGAGTATCGTAAATAAGATCAAAGAGACTATATATTTTTTTCTATCGTCCGATTTGGCGTGTTTCAATGCATTGTCCAAATATTCCACTCTTTGTTTTATAACCGGAATTTCCAGTAGTTTTTCAAATTCGTTGTTGTATCCCAGAACTTCCAGTAAGCGGGAATAGGCTTCGGAATGCCTGAATTCGCATTCTGCAAAAGTGCTTCCTAATCCGTTAAGTTCCGGTTTGGGAAAGTGCTGGTAAAGATTTCCCCAGAAATTTTTCACGGCAACTTCTATTTGTGCTATAGCCAGCAGGCTGTTTTTAATCGCATTCCTTTCTCTGTCTTCCAGATGTGAATGGAAATCTTGTATGTCTGCGGTAAAATCCACTTCGGAATGTACCCAATACGCCCGATTAATAGCTTCTGTAAATTTTAATATTTCGGGGTATTCAAACGGCTTATAATTAATCCTCCTATCAAATATTGACATAATTTTAACTAATATTATTTTTATAAATTTATTATCTTATTCTTGAAACAATCGTAAACTTTCCTAAAGACCGAAAATTAAATTTAAAGAACTTTTTTTCTATTCTTTTTGTAGTTGGTTTTAATTTCCGCAGGTTATGTTTACTGCCTTACTCTTAAATAATTGGTTTTTTTCTCTCAAGCGTTCTTGATAAAGATAAAATTATAGATATTTACCGTTTATGTCCGGGCAGTATCCGAAAAGATATTAACGAAGTTATAAACAATTTTATTTATCCTGATAATCAGTGATTTGCAATTTAATTACCAGTTTCGGGAATCTATCCCCCAGTGTAGTTTTTCTCTAAGATTCCTGAAGTAGGAATAATTTTTATATTTAACGATATTTATCTTGAAGTCGGCTTTTTTAATTACAATTTCATCATCTATATCCATGATGTTGTATCGGGAATCCAGCGACAGGGAATATTTATCCGACCGGCTGTTAATTTTCAGCTTGATGACAACGTCGTCTTTTAAGATCAGTGGTCGTACATTTAAGTTATGGGGGGAAACGGGGGTTAATACAAAAATGTCCGCTTTAGGATAAATGATCGGTCCGCCACAGCTCAAAGAGTAACCGGTGGAACCGGTGGGAGTGGAAACAATTAGTCCGTCAGCCCAAAAGGTGTTTAAGAAGACATCGTTTACGAAGGTATCCACCGTTATCATGGAGGTGGTTTCCTTGCGCATCACCACAGCTTCGTTAATGGCATAGGGAGAAAACTTGTGAGACTCCGAACTGCTGCGTACTTCCAGCAGAGAACGCTCACTGATATTGCATTCTCCGTTTAATATTCTTGGTAACTCGTGTAATATTTCCGTTTTCTGAAGGGTTGCCAGAAATCCCAGCCTGCCCGTATTTACTCCTACAATGGGAATATTGGAGTCTTTAATGAAGGTTATTGCCGAAAGTATGGTTCCGTCTCCGCCAAAGGTGAACAACAGCCGGGTGTCTTTGGGTAATCCTTTCTTTTTGGTGAAGGAAAAGAAATTGGAGTTTTTATATCCTAATACTTTTTGTAATTCTTTTATATAGGTATCACAAACATGTATTTCGATTTCTTCTTCTTCTAATTTTTGAAAAAAGAGCTGAAGCAGTTCTTTGTCTTCTGTTTTAACTACCTGCCCGTATATTCCTACTTTCATTTTTTGTCAATTTTTTTCTAAACTTCCATAAATTTCCGGAACTGGTCAAAACGGTCTTTCAACAATTCCTGTTTGGAATCTTCAAAATATTTATTGGAAATCTGATATCCGAAACGTTCAAAGGTATCTCCTATGGAACTGATATTGTCTGTTTTTATTTTCAATGTAATCCGAGCCGTGTCTTCATCGATACTTATTACTATCAATCCTAAAATTTTACCGTTATTACTTTCTACAATATTGGCAATTTCACTTACGGAGTATTTTTGAATCGGAGTGGTTACGGTCATAAATACTCCAAATTCCAAAATAAAGGGAACCGATGCAAATTCATCTACAACGGTTTCTTCCAAAACTCCTCCCAGAAATTTTCCTTCCGTATTGATTATCGGTATTACATTCGCTTCATTTTCACTGAAAACATGTATTGAATCAAAGATAATGGCTCTTTCAAAAAGATAAAACTGTTCTAATTCTATCAGGTGATCTTTTATTGTATCTTTTTCGTTCAGGTTTCTAACTACATTCAAACTTATATTTCCGGTCAGTTTTTCTTCGTTAACAATGGGAATATGCGTCTGCCCCAGATCCAGCATCAACTGTCGGGCTTTTCCTATTGTCTCCTGTTCACTTAAAGAAGAAACATTTTCAGAAATATATTTGGTAATTATCATAGTGCTAAGATATAATAAGATTTTCTAGTTACCAAAATTTTACAACATGGCTTCTGCTTCTTCGTTTACTTTTAGACAATCTTACTACCCGAAAGTTACATGATTC
>JAISMV010000010.1 GCA_031276535.1 Flavobacteriaceae bacterium | reverse complement strand
TTTGAAGATTTAGCGGGCTAAATCAAAAAGAAAAAGTGAAAAAGACGCTCAAAAGAGCTTAAAAAGAATGCAAAATATAATTAGAACCTAAAAATAAATATTTGAATAAAATTTAAACAGGCTCTAAGGAAAATATCATTGGATTGAAGTTGCATGATCTTACAGCAAATACTTATATTTACCAAAAATATAACTTATGATCGTCCACGATTTCAGTAAAACCAAATCTGTACTAAATCACTTTGTTGGAGAACTTAGAGATATAATCATTCAGAAAGACAGGATGCGTTTCAGGAATAATCTGGAAAGAATAGGAGAAATTCTGGGATACGAATTAAGTAAAACATTAGAATATTATACGGTAAACATAAACTCCCCTTTAGGTACAAAACCTACGGAATTGTTGGTACAACAGCCTGTATTATGTACTATTTTACGTGCCGGATTGCCTTTACATCAGGGAATGATGAATTTTTTCGACCAGGCTGAAACCACTTTTGTGTCAGCATTCAGACACCACCCGGACAGTACCCGTGAGTTTGAAATCGTGGTGGAATATTTGGCTACACCATCGTTGGAAGGCAAAACTTTGATTATTTCCGATCCCATGCTGGCTACCGGAAAATCTCTGGCAAATGTTTACGAAATACTATTAAGTCAGGGAACTCCGAAAAAGGTACATATAGTAGCTGCCATAGGCTCAAAACCGGGAATAGAATACATAAAAAACCAATTGCCCGAAAATGCGGAGCTATGGATAGCCTCTGTTGATGATGAACTGGATCAAAATCAATATATCGTACCCGGTTTAGGCGACGCCGGAGATTTAGCTTTTGGCAAAAAACTTTCTCACTAAAAAAAGCGTCTTGTCCTAAAATTATTTTCCCTGTTTTTATCCTTTTCGGTGTAAACTTATTCCGGAAAAGAATATGTCTTCGGGTATTTTACGGAAAGTTAAAGCGGTTTTAACCTCTTGTTATCTTCTTTTTTCTTCCAAAAATTTTTCCGCTTCAGTGAGCTGCGTATGCCAATTTTCTCCAAACTTTCGTATTAAAGGTTCTTTCAGAAATTCAAATACTTTAACTTTCAATTCCTTCCCTAGGGCACAGGCATCCGAACAGATGTACCATTCATCATAGTTTACGGCGGTATATTTATGTAATTTTTGCAAACGGATTGGATATAAATGACACGATATAGGCTTTTTATAATCAATTTTCCCATCTTCATAAGCCTTTTCAATAGCACATTTTGCAGTTTGATTTTCATCAAATATAACATATGCACATTCTCTTCCCTCAATCAAAGGGGTCACATAATCTCCTTCCATATCCGTAACATATTTTCCTTGTTCTTTAATGGATTTTTTGCCTTCTTCTCTCAGATAAGGAGATATTTTATCGTAAATTGCTTCCAAAACGGGCAATTCCTCTTCATCCAAAGGAGCGCCGGCATCACCTTCCACACAACATATTCCCCTGCATTTATGGAGGTTGCAGACAAATTGTCTTTGAAGAATATCTAAGGAAATTATAGTATCACCTATTTCAATCATAATTTTTCAGAAATAAAAGGCAAAGGTAAGATTATATTTGTTTTTATGAAAATAGTAGAGTTTCAAATAGTTTGTCCGGATTTTACATTAACTGCTGTAAAATTTTTTTCGAAAAATTTCTTTTTAACGTATGAGCCGGATGGGGTATCGTCAATTTTCCCGATTGAAACCTTATGGAATTAAAATAAACTATATCAATATCAATAATTCGGTCTTCATATCTTCCGCTGACGGAAGAATCTATGACCCGCCCCAGTAAACGTTCGATTTTTTTTAGATGTATCAATAATTGAATGGGAGAAGATCGGGTATGAATAACTATTCCTATGTTTAAATACGAATTTTCTGATTCATAACCTTCCGGCTCGGATTCCAGTAACTCGGTTCTTTGTTTTATTTCTCCAATCTCCTGATTTATAACCTCTAAGGCTTTTTCTATGTTGTTTTCTTTATTTCCCAGATTACTGCCTAGTAACAAAACCACCTTGTTCATATACTAACTGTTTATGTATAATGTTAATGCAAAGGAATGAAAAAATTTATAATTCAAGTACTGGCTACGGTTGTAGGCATTTTATTAGTGACAGGGCTGTTTGTTTTTGGGTTAATTTTTTTGGGAATACTATCTTCAGACTCTTCTAAGATCGATGTTGAGGACAATTCCGTATTGGAAATTACTTTAAACAAATCTATTATGGAAAACCCCAATGAGAGAGAAATATCTATTTTTTCTCTGGAAGAAGGAACAAATGTATATTTGAAAGAAATACTGGATTTAATAAAGCATGCGAAAACGGATGATAAGATCAAAGGTATTAGTTTGAAACTTTCTTATCCTGAAGGAGGTTATTCGGAAATTTCCGAAATTCGTCAGGCTTTGGTAGATTTTAAGAAAAGTAAAAAATTTGTTTATTCGTATAGTAATGATTGTTCGCAAAAAGCATATTATTTGGCATCAGTTGCAGACTCACTTTTTTTAAATCCCAATGCCACAGTAGAATTAGCCGGATTATCAACGGAAATTTTATTTTATAAGAATTTAGGTGAAAAATACGGAATAGACTTTGAAGTCATCAGACATGGTCAATACAAATCGGCAGTAGAACCGTATATCAGAGAAAATCTTTCGGATGAGAACAGACTGCAATTATCAGAACTATTGGGAAATATCTGGCTGAAAGTTTCAGGAGACATAGCCTCTTCCAGAAAAATATCCATCGAAAAACTTAACACGATTGCCGATAGTTTATATGGTTTTATCCCGGAATTAGCATTAGAACATAAGCTGGCTGATAAATTGATAAATGAATCCGAATACGATCAGGTAATAAAAAGAAAATTAGGGATTTTTACGGATGAAAAGATCAATAAAATATCTCTGGCAAAATATAAAGAAGCCAATGACCGGGAATCTTACAGTAACGATAAGATAGCTGTTTTATACGCTACGGGGCAGATCTATACAGGAAGAGGAGAGGAAGATATTTACTCGAAAACATTTATCAAACAGATAAAAGAAATAAAAAAAGATGATGAAATAAAAGCAGTCGTTCTAAGGGTTAATTCTCCGGGAGGCAGTGCCAATGCTTCATCAGAGATCTTATATGAATTGGAAGAACTTAAAAAGAAAAAGCCGTTAATTGTTTCCTTTAGTGACGTTGCAGCCTCCGGAGGATACTATATATCAATGGCGGCAGATAAAATTTACGCACAGGAAAATACCATAACCGGCTCCATAGGCGTGTTGGGCATGATTCCCAATGTGAAAAAACTGGCCAATAATGTCGGAATTACCTCAGACCATGTTTCAACAAATGCCAATTCCTTGTATTATTCTATGACACAAGGAACTTCCGGAGATTTAAAGAACGTTATGACCAAAGGAGTGGAAATGACCTATAAAAAGTTTGTAGGGGTGGTAATGAAAGGAAGAAAAATGACCTATGAGCAGGTAGATGCTCTGGGCGGAGGAAGAGTATGGAGTGGAAAAGATGCTTTAAAAAATAAATTAGTGGATGAGATAGGAACTTTTGACGATGCCATTGCATTTGCGGCTAAAAAATCCGGTTTAACGGAATATGGCATCATTTCATATCCACAGGAAAAATCCGGATGGGAATCCTTTTTAAATAAAATAAAATCGGAAGATGAAGATGATGAAGATGAAAATATCCGGATAGATGTTACGGATAAACTATTGGAAAAAGAATTGGGGAAAGAAAATTATCGGATTTATCAAAAAGTGAAAAATTTAGATAAAGAGCAAGGAGTTAAGTACCTGATGCCTTTTGATTTAGCTATAAAGTGACAGGAAAAATATTTCAGCAAAAAAAATTCTGCACAAAATAAAATAGTATAATTAAATAAAAGATATTTATATTTGCACTATTTCACTATTTAAAAATAGTGTTTTCAAGAACTGAAATATTTTAAAGAATAATTTAAGAACTACAATATTTAATAAATGGGATTATTTGATTTTCTGACACAAGAAATAGCTATTGATTTAGGTACAGCGAACACCCTGATCATTCATAACAATAAAGTAGTTGTAGATAGTCCTTCTATCGTGGCAATAGACCGGAGAACCGGAAAACCTATAGCGGTAGGAGAAACTGCCAAACAGATGCAGGGGAAAACTCATGATGATATCAAAACGATACGTCCTTTAAAAGACGGCGTAATTGCTGATTTCGCTGCCTCAGAGCATATGATAAGAGAATTTATCAAACAAATTCCCGGAATTAAAGGGAGGATCTTTAACCCCTCTTTAAAGATGGTTATTTGTATACCTTCCGGAATTACGGAAGTGGAGAAAAGAGCAGTAAAAGATTCCGCAGCTCATGTAAACGCAAAAGATGTCAAATTGATTTACGAACCTATGGCTGCCGCTATAGGAGTCGGAATAGATGTCACTCAGCCAAAAGGAAATATGATCATTGACATAGGAGGAGGAACAACGGAAATTGCAGTAATAGCTCTGGGAGGAATAGTATGCGATAACTCCATAAAAATAGCAGGAGACGTATTTACCAATGATATTGTTTACTATCTGAGGACCCACCATAATTTATACATCGGAGAAAAAACCGCAGAACACATAAAAATGGAAGTAGGTTCTGCTTTAGAAGAATTGGATAATCCGCCGGAAGATCTACCGGTACAAGGACGGGATCTGATTACAGGAAAACCGAAAGAAATTATGGTAAACTACAAAGAAATGGCAAGAGCTTTAGACAAATCCATTCTGAGAGTTGAAGACGCCATTATGGAAACTCTTTCCAGAACACCACCCGAATTATCTGCCGATATTTACAACACAGGAATATATTTAGCCGGAGGAGGTGCACTGCTAAGAGGATTAGATCAAAGAATCGGAAGAAAAACAGGATTGCCCGTGTTTATTGCAGACGACCCTTTGAGAGCTGTAGTTAGAGGAACAGGTATTGCATTAAAAAATATTGAAAAATTTGAGAATTTTTTAATTAAGTAATAACTTTACCTACAATACTAAATCTAAATATTAATGTCTGTATTAATAAATTTTTTATCAAAAAACAGCAGGTTTTTTCTGTTTTTATTTTTACAGATAGTAGCCCTTTTTTTCACGTTCAACAGAAATGTATATCATAACTCATTAGTCGAAGAAAAGATAATTTCTTTTACCGGCTTTGTTGATGACAGAATATCAAACATTACCTATTATTTCAATCTTAAAAAAGAAAACGAACGGTTGTTGGAAGAAAACAAAGAATACAGAAATAAATTTCTGGGAAAAACCAAAAAAATCAACCCGGAATTTCTGGCAATATTGGATTCCACGAAATACAAACAAAAATACTATTACACAACCGCGGAAATAATATCCAACTCTATCACCCGAGCAAACAACTATTTGATCGTTGACAGGGGAACAGCACAGGGAATAGCCCCCGAAATGGGAGTAGTAACCTCAACAGGAGTTATTGGAATGATCATCAATTCCACAAAAAATTACTCAAAAGTGATGTCTATTCTCAACAAAGACACAAGAATAAATGCCCGGTTAAAATCCAGCAAATATTATGGAACCCTCTTATGGGAAGGAGAAGACCCTCGGGTCATGAGACTGTCGGATATACCCAAATATGTTGGAGTAAAAATTGGAGATACCATAGAAACCGACGGAAAATCCCGGGTCTATCCGGAAGGTATCCCGATAGGAAGAGTAAGCAGTAAAATTATTGACGAAGAAACCGGTAACTGGAATATTTCCGTAGAATTATTTCAGGATATGGGTAATATACAGAAAGTTTACATAGTAGACAGACTAGACCGAACAGAAATAAAGAGTTTGAAAGATTCGATTAATTATCCTGATGCTGAATAAAACTTTTTTGAATAATCTGATTATGATTCCGATTTTAATATTGGCACAGATTTTCATTTTCAATAATATTTTCTTTCTTCATAAATATAATCCCATAATATATATAATCTGGATTATTTTCTATCCCCTTAATAAATCAAACAGCTATCGGTTTTTGGTTTTTTCATTTTTTCTGGGATTCGGTATAGATTGTTTTATGGATACAGGAGGAGTAAACGCTTTTTCCTCAGTGCTGGTAGCATATTTACGTAATTTCATTATTCGTTATGTCTCTGATTTGCGTAAAGAAATGAAATTCTTTAACTTTTCAGATTTAAACATAATCCAGCTGACCTCATACATACTATTGATCATACTCATACACCATTTATGTCTGTTTATTCTGGAAAGTATGAAATTTTCAATGATGTTCATGGTTATAAAAGATGCCTTGATAACCGCCGTTTTCTTTTCATTTTTATTCATAATAATCATATATGCGTTTTTTAAAAATAAAGTGGAAAAATGAAAAAATTTCAGATTTTAATATGGATACTGGTATTTTTTGCAATACTATTCATTGCACGAATATCGTATCTTCAATTATTTACTGAAAAATATAAATTAAACGCCGCCAACACATCCATAAAAGCAGAATATCAGATACCCCTGAGAGGTTATATCATGGACAGGAATGGGAAAATTCTGGTAGGAAACACACCTTCCTATGAACTGACCTTCACCCATGCCCTGATAGGAGCAGACTTTGACACTTTGGGTTTTTGTAAATTAGTAAACATCACCAAACCCGAATTTATAAGAATAATTAAAAACATCAGAGCCAGCAAGAATTATTCCCGGTTGGTGCCTATGACCTTTATAAAAGGACTAACCAGTAAGGATTTGGCCAGAATTCAGGAGAAAATTTTTAAATACAACGCCTTTTCCATTGTCAGAACACCCGAAAGAAACTATTTAGTACATTCCGCAGGAAATATTCTGGGATACATCAACGAAGTAAATGAAAAATATATCAAATCGGATTCCGCTTACTACATGCCCGGAAATCTGGCGGGAATGGCAGGAGTGGAAAAATCTTATGAAGTATACCTCAGAGGAATAAAAGGAATCAAATACATACAAAAAGACCGTCAGCTGCGAAGTATAGGTTCTTATAAAGGCGGAGAATACGATCAGGAAATGCAGAGCGGAAAAGACATCACCCTTACCATCGATTACGAATTACAAAGCCTTGCGGAAAGATTATTGGTGAATAAAAGAGGCGGAATAGTAGCCATTGACCCCAACAACGGAGAAATACTCGTAATGGCTTCAGCCCCTATTATAGACCCCTCTGTTTTTGTAGGACGCGATAAAAACAAGCACATATATGCCCTGCAAATGGATTCCATGAACAAACCCATGTATGACAGGTCGGTTCAGGCTTCCTACCCGCCCGGATCCACATTTAAACTGGTAAACGGATTAGTAGCCATGCAAATGGGAGTGATTGACGAAAAAACAACCTTTATCTGTAAATATGGATTTCATTACGGTAACAGAAAAATAGGATGCCATTGCGGGTATTATTACACCCCTATAACAATGGATAAAGCCATACAAAAATCCTGTAACAACTATTTTGCAGAAGCCTATGTAAAAATACTCAATAAATATCCGGGAAACATAGAAAAAAGCATAGATGAATGGAGCAGCATCATGAAAAGTTTCGGAGTAGGAGATTATATGAACAATGATTTACCGGTAGGAAGCAAAGGAAATATTCCCGATGCGGCATATTACAACAGACGATACGGAAAAGACCGATGGAACATATATACGATCATATCAAATTCCATAGGACAGGGGGAAATTCTGGCAACTCCCCTTCAAATAGCCAACTACACCGCAGCAATTGCCAACAGAGGCTTTTTTTATACCCCCCACATAGTGAAAGCCATAAATGGAAAACCTATTACAGAACCTAACTTTACCAAACCTAAAAACACTAAAGTAGACAGAAAATATTTCGATATAGTCAATAAAGGAATGGAGATGGTGATTCTGAACGGAACCGGACGAAGAATATTTACAAAATCCTTCAGTCAGGAAGGAAAAACAGGAACATCGCAGAATCCGCACGGAAAAGACCACTCAATATTCGTATTGATCGCTCCGGCAGACAAACCCAAAATCGCAATAGCCGTAGTTGTGGAAAACGGAGGTTACGGAGCCAGCTACGCAGGACCTGTTGCCTCATTGATCGCCGAAAAGTATCTCACCGGAGCCATAAGTAGAAAAGCCTTGGAGGAGAGCGTGGAAAAAGCTAATTTTCAGGGAGAATATACAAGACAATGGAATGAGTATCTGAAAAAAATAGGTAAATACATTCCCCCTAATCTGGGACAAGCGGCGAAAGATACCATTAAAAAAATTCAGGAAAGTAAAAAACTGACATCTAAAGAAAAGCAAAGAATGATACAAAAAATAATAAATCAGGGAAACATAAAACCTAAAAGTTCAGATGATTTTATAGGAGACTAAGAGAATGAATAAAATATTTCGGGGATTAGACGGGTTAATGCTGTTTTTATATCTGACCGTAGCCCTGTTCGGGGTAGCAAATATATACAGCGTAGATGGTTCAAGCGGGACGAAACAGTTTGTCTGGTTGGTTATATCTTTGATAATAGGCGCCTCCGCCTTTTTAGTACGCCCTAAATTTTTTGAAAACTTTGCCGGATTGTTCTATATCCTTGGATTAATTTTATTAGCCGGAGTTTTAATTTTCGGTAGTTATGTAAACGGAGCAAAAGCTTGGTACAAAATAGGAGGATTTAGCCTACAACCGGTGGAATTAGCCAAAATATCCACCACTCTCATGCTGGCAAATTATATTGATTCACCGGGATTTAATATAAAAAAAACACAATCTCTGACTGTTGCAATAGTGATAATTTGCATTCCTATTATTTTAATCCTCTTACAGCCCGATGTCGGTTCCGTTCTGGTTTTTACCGCCTATTTCATAGCCTTATACAGGGAAGGTATGACCGGATGGGTTTTTATTATCGGATTCTATTTTGCGTCACTGTTTCTAATTTCCATATGGATTCCCTCTTGGGTGGTTGTATTGGCTTTAGGCTTTCTTATCTTGATATTTCTAATTATATTAAGAAAAAAAATAAAATGGAATCAGCCTATTAACATATTGTTTATCATTATTTTCTTAGGAATTTCAGGAGTAGTCAGCGTGTCTTCTCCCTATATCTTCGAAAAACTGCCGAAACATCAAAAAGAAAGGATTATGGTTTTATACGAAGGTGAGAGAAAATACAAAGATACCGCCGGATATAATCTTCTTTATTCAAAAACTGCAATAGGCTCGGGAGGCTTTTGGGGAAAAGGATATAAACAAGGAAGTGTGACTGCGGGAGGATTTGTCCCGGAACAAAGAACCGATTACATATTTTGTACGGTAGGTGAAGAGTGGGGATTTGTAGGAAGCAGTTTATTGATTATATGTTATGCCTGCCTGATGGCCAGAATATACTACCTGGCTGAAAATCAGAAAAGCACATTTTCAAGAGTGATGGGATATTCTCTGGCTTCCATTTTGATGCTGCATTTTTTGATAAATATAGGAATGGTAATCGGACTCTTTCCGACAGTAGGAATTCCCCTTCCTTTCTTTAGTTACGGAGGAAGTTCCCTATTAGGATTTTCCCTGTTCATATTTATTTTTCTCCGACTAAATTATGCAGATAAAAACAGTTTGATTTAAACGGTTTCAAAAAAATCCGGTTTTTATTATATCCACCCGTAGTGCATTATTCTGTCAGATCAATTTTTTAAGTCATTGATATTTCTGCCAAAGACAAATTTGTTAAAATATTGAATAGTGGTTAGCGTTGTAATTTTAGCAGGGATTCGTGTTCTTCTCACATAACTCTTTCAAAATTAATTTGCAACCTGCGTCTAATCCGTATATTCATATATCTGATAATCAAACAAATATATACACATCAACTAATTGAGCACTTTTTTATAATGTATTACGGGTTATTATTAAATCATGTCGTGTGATATAAATCATTTTTTATAATCGTTTATTTTTCATAGATGCAGAATTTAATTACCTACATTTGACATAAGATTTAAACTGTTGTTTTTTAGTTCTTTATGAGATAGTTGTTCATTTTTTATAAAGTCTGAAATTCAATAATCTTCTGATTTTTAGTCGTCTATATGTTAAAAAAGAAAAAATGAAGAAAAAATTACTATTTATTTTACAGGTATGTATTTGTCTTTCACTGTTTTTAAATAAAATTGAAGCCCAAATTAAGATCAATGAAGTAATGGTTAGTAATACCATGTATTACGATGAAATAGGAGGAAATTTTTCAGACTGGATAGAATTATATAATTCCGGAACATCTTCAGTAAATATTAACGGGTATTATGTTTCTGATGATCCGGCAAATCCTGACAAATGGAAATTAAACCAAAGCTTATCAATTACAGGAAAGGGATTTGCACGAATTGTATTTGATGAAATAGATGACGAAGAAGATGGAAAAGGAATTGCTGCAAACTTTAGATTAGAGCCCAAAGGAAGTACTATCTATGTTTATAATCAAGATAAGCAATTAGTAGATGAGGTAACATATCCTAAACTAAACCATGGAAATGTTTCTTATGGGAGAATTGCAGACGGAGGAGATGAGTGGAGCTTTATGGCTTATCCTACAGTAAGAAGTTCAAATTCTGAAGGAGAACCTTCAAATGACAGAGTAGCAGATCCGGTTTTTAATGAAGAAGCAGGTTTTTTTACAGGTACTAAAACAATAACTCTTAGTTGTTCTACGCCGGGAGCAAAAATTTATTACACATTAAATGGGGATGAACCATTTGACTCGAAAGGGGGAAGCCTTTTAAAAAATAAAGGTATTGATATGCTTACAGGTACAGCCATTGAATATAAAGCCCCCATAATATTAACAGAATCGACAGTGATCAGAGCTAAGGTATATGCTCCGGGATATCTGCCAAGCTCTGTAATTACCCGGTCTTTTCTATTAAAAAACAGAACTATTGGTCTTCCTGTTTTTTCTATTTCCATAAACCCGAAATACAGGCATAATTCAAAAACCGGGATTTGGGCAAATCCTGAAGATCGAACTATGAAAAGACCTTCAAATATAGAATTTTTCCCATCTCAGGATTCTATGGTAAATTTCAATTATCAAATGAATATGGAAATGTTTGGAGCCAGCCAAAGGGAAAAAATATATAAGCAGTTTAATATTATTGCAGATAAAAGATATCAGGGAAACAACAGGATGAAGTATGACTTCTTCATTGAGAAAAAAGGACAGAAAAGAAAATCAGTTACATTAAGAACCTCGGGGCAGGATGGAAAATATACGTTTATGAGAGATGGATTAATACAGCTTCTTATTAAAGATTATATGGATATTGACAGAAGAGCCTATCAACCAGCTGTTGTATTTATGAATGGAAAATATCACGGGTTGATGAATATAAGAGAAAGAACACAAAAAGATTATATAGAATCCAATTACGGATATAAACCGGAAGATGAACAATATGATTTGTTGGGAATACATTTTGAAAATGGTAACAAGGAATTTAAAGCTTCCCGGGGGAATAAGGACCATTGGTATGAGATGGTAAATTATATGAAGAATAATTCCCTTTCAAATGATGCCAACTATCAGTATGTTATAGACAACTATATAGACGAAATAGAAACCATTAATTATTTTGTCACTCAGACTTATATTAATAATTGGGACTGGCCGGATAATAATATAAAAGCTTGGAGACCTTATGTGGAAAAAGGAAACGCCAAAACTAAATGGCGTTATATACTCCATGATCTGGATCGCGGATTCTATTCCAACAGCGAATTCCATACCAAAGTGGAAGTAAACAGAATATCGGATGCATTATCCCGTTCTGACGGATCAAATACTTATGAAACATTAGGTCTTCCGTTTCATCATATGCGTGATAATAAAAAATTCAGAGAAAAATTTGCTGTTCAATATATTACCCATGCCTATCAAACATTTAGTCCGTGGCGTACAATACCCTTTATAGATAGTTTAGCAACCCTTATTCAACCGGAGATACAACCAACACATGATCATTATGATGAAGTTCCTTCAGAATCAGCTTGGAAGAAATATGTACAGGATATGAAAAACTGGATGGGAGAACGGCAAAAATATGTAATAACCCATTTGAAATCAGCTTTTAATTTTCCAGGTAATGAAACGGATTTTTCCATAGAATATGATAATGCCGAAGCGGAAATAACATTAAATACAGTCAAGTTAATACAATCATTTAATGGAAAGTATATACAAAATCTACCTTTTAATCTTTCTCTTATTCCAAAAAATGAAAATGAATTTTTATATTGGGATGTAACAGTAACGACATCTTCTTCACCTCCTCAAAATGATCAGATTACAGAAAATACATACTCGGGTAATGTCCCAAGTGATGCAATAAAAATGAAGATAATACCGATACTTCAGTTTAAAGGAAAGAACAAGAGATACTATATAAAAGAAGGCGGAAAAGGAGACGGAAGCAGCTGGGCTCAGGCTTATGGAGATCTGCAACAGGCAATAAATCAGGCACAGCAGGGAGATACCCTATGGGTAGCCAAAGGAACATATAAGCCCAACAGAAGAGCCGATAACTTACAGGCAATTACTCCCAATGACCGTAACAATGCCTTTGTTTTAAAGAAGAACGTAAAGATCTACGGAGGTTTTTCAGGATACGAGACACATTTAGACCAACGAGATCCCCTAACATATCCAAGTATACTAAGCGGTGATCTAGGTGTAGAAAACGAAATCTCAGACAATGCTTACCACATAGTAATATCTTCCGGAAACGCAGGAAGTTCCGAATTAAACGGCTTTACCATTACAGGTGCAAAAACCAACGGAAGCAGTAACAGCTTCTTAGTAAACGGACTAAATATAATAAAGACCCATGGAGGAGGAATTTACTTAGAGCAGTCCTCTCCCACTCTAACCAACTTGATCATTCAGAATAACCAAAGTCAGAATAAAGGAGGAGGAATATATATGAATAACGGATCTTCACCTGTTTTAAATCATTTGACAATAAATAATAACCAAGCCGAATATGGCGGAGGAATATATAGTGAAAATGCCACATTGAACCTGTCAACGTCTACCATCAGCAATAACCAAGCGAAGATGGGAGGAGGAATTTATAGTTTGAACTCACAGTCCCAACTAATCAATAATGTAATTAAAAATAATAAAGGGTATGACTTTGGAGGAGGAATCTTTAATAAATATACTCCGGTTGAAATGACCAATTTATTAATTACAGGAAATCAGTCGGGAACCGGAGGCGGAATATTCATAGAAGGCTCAGACGAATCAAAAATAACAAACTGTACAATAAGTGCAAACAAGTCCGATCAGGGAATAGGTTTGTTCATCCATAGTATGAAATTACAGGTACTAAACAGTATTATTTGGGGAAACAGCTCAGTAAGCCGAAATATAGGCATATATAACGGTTCGGCAGCCTATTATAATAGTCTGGTGGCGGGAGCAACCGATACTGACAACAAAGGAAATCTGTCGGGAAATGCAGATCCGCTGTTTATAGATGCATCGGCAGGAGATTATCAGTTACAACCGGAAAGTCCTGTTATAGATAATGGAGATAATACATATATCAAAACAGACGTAATACAAGACCTGGCAGAAAACCAGCGGATCATTAACGATGTTATTGATATGGGAGCTTACGAATACAAGTATAATAAAACAAATAATAAAAATGAATATAAGAATATAGATAATGTAGAAATAATAAACATTTCTCCTAATCCGGTACAGTCAGGGAAGCAAATATATATAGAAGTTAATAATGATAATTTGAAAAATTTAACGGTAGATATATATGATATAACGGGTAATAAAGTTTCTACGATACCGGTGCGGGTAGATAATACTGTTCTTACAGATCCTCAGTTAAAAGGAATATATATAATGAAAGTATTATCAGAAGGCAAACTTTTAAGAACATTCAGATTTATTGTGGAATAACTTTTTAACTTACACAGTTTATGAGATACTACCTAACTTTTACACACTTGGGGGGATAGTGTCACAGTTTATGTGATACTACCTTTTTTATAATGCATTACGGGTTATATCCGTATTTAGTAAAGATTCCGTGTATCTCGGATTATTTCTAATCATAATCAAGACCCAGAGTGAGCTTACTGATATTAATTTCTTTTTTATCCCCTGTATTTTTTCCCGATACATCGGACAGTTTTACGGCGCTTAGATATTCGTCCTTAGGAGTTTCTTTTACATGAGTCAATTTAATTACTATGTTTAAAGGCTTTACTCCCACATCATTCGACAGGTACGTACCGATTCCGTAAGTATCATGAATCCGGCCTTTAACATATTCCCTTATTTTTTTCACCTCCGCCAGATTCAAAGAATCACTGAATACAATGGTTTTAGAGGTCGGATCAATCCGGTGTTCTTTATAAAAATTTATGGTTTGTTCGATGAAATCTATAGGGTTTCCACTGTCACAACGTACACCGTCAAACAACTTTGCCAGTTTTAAATTAAAAGACTTAAAAAAAGACTGTGTAGTATATGTATCCGTCAGAGTAATTCCCAGACTGCCCTGAAAAACATCAACCCAGGCTTCCAATGCCTTTATGTTGGCAGAACGGTATCCAAAAAGGGCGCCGTGATACATGAACCATTCATGAGGCATGGTACCGATAGGAATGGTATCGTATTTCATAGCCAGATAAACATTACTGGTTCCTTTAAAGTAACTTCCGGAATTTTCTTTTAATACTTTCACAACTTTATCCTGCACATCAAAAGAATAACGTCTTCGGGTTCCGAATTCCGAATAATCGGCTTGCATATCTTTTAGACCCAAAGCCTTTTCTTTAGCTTTTGTTTCAACATCTTTAGGTCTGGAACCTATCATCTCGAAATATAATTCAGATATAAGGGCTATTAGCGGAACTTCCCAAAGGACGGTTCTGTACCAATACCCTTCAACATAAAGACTGAGTTTTCCTCCTTCCTGAGAAACATGAACCTCTTCAGGATCATATTTATATCCCTCCAAAAAATCCACAAAAAAAGGATCCAGAAAATAACATCTTTTTAAGATAAATTTTTTCTCTTCCTTAGTCATTTTAAGAGTAGCCATCTTTCGAATTTCTTCCTCTAATCTGGCGGCAAATCCCGGAGGAAAATTATTTTCTCCCCGATAGATAAGATCGTATCTCACATAAGCCCACGGATATAATCGTTGTATAGCGTGCATTACGGAAAATTTATACAGATCGTTATCTGAAAAATGTTTTATTATCATGATGTTTAGTATTCCAAAAATAAACCGTTTAAAATTACAATTTTCTTGGTTAAGAAGAATTATTTTTACAAAAAATAATAGTTTTTTTTGTTTATTTTTAGATAATAACCCGTGGGCAATAAAAACATAACAGGATAAAATAAAATATTTATTTTTGTCCTTATTTCATGACCTGACTGAAAATGAGAACTTTAATTACAACCGGTATCCCTAATGATTTTCTGTCAGGAAGAAAATTCAGCTGTTAGAAAAAGGAAATGAGATAATTCCGGCACAATTTAATTTTATCGTGAGTTCGAAGCAAACATAAGACGATTAAAAACTTTCCCTTAGGAGTTTATGTGATGATGATAAAAACGATCAAAGCGGGCAATGTCCGGCTAATGCTAATACTCCATACTATAAAAATACGAAAAAAAATTCTTTTTTTGAAGTTTTTAGAGCCTGTTTAAATTTTATTGCGATTATTTTTTATTGCTATTTTTGAGATGGATTTTTTGCTTTTTATTTGAAGATTTAGCGGGCTAAATCAAGAAGAAAAAGTGAAAAAGAC
>JAISMV010000135.1 GCA_031276535.1 Flavobacteriaceae bacterium | reverse complement strand
TCCGCAAAAAGATTTATAACACGCTGGATGAATTGCAGGCAGATGTCGATGTTTGGTTGGAATACTATAACAATGAAAGACCTCATACAGGTAAACATTGTTATGGTAAAACTCCGATCAAGATATGGAAAGACAGCATTGATCTTGCAAAAGAAAAAATGTTATCCAGTCATTACCAAAATGTTGTATCTTTGCCCCTGTCAGGCGAAAAGGAAACAGGCTCTGCTGGGGAGCAACCTGCCAGCGATAACTTGACTGACTGGAATGGTCAGGGGAAAATAAAATCCCTCTCAAATTACTATCCTATTCCAAGAAATCATGGCTTAGAAAACCCTCCCCATAACAGGTAATTTAAAATGCCCAACTGTCAGAGAAAGTCTAAACTTTTACACCTCAGCCTCTAATAAAAACCACAATAAGACCCACTTAATACGTATCTCTGTTATAAAACAGGAATGGGTCTTTTATTATTGTCAACGGCGACAAAAGTAAATTCGCCGCTTATAGCTTTTTCTCTTTTGTCAAAATACATTTGTTCTACAAATATATCTACGCTCACTTTCAAGCTGGTATTTCCCAAATACGTCACCCTCCCTATCAGTTCCACAATGGTACCTCCCGGAATGGATTTTTTGAAATCTATTTTATCACTGCTGACGGTTACCACCTGCTTATGGCAGAATCGGGTTGCCGTAATAAAAGCAACTTCGTCCATCCACTGCATGGCAGTTCCGCCGAACAAAGTATCATAATGATTGGTCGTATGGGGGAAAATCGTTTTTAGTATCCGGGATTCGGAAGCTTTTTTTCTTTCTTCAATAGTCATTTTAAAGCCATTTATTCATTAATTTATCCTCTAATACATATTGTCCACGCATTTCTATTGCAGCAGCAACCATCTCCGTCAATGCCCTTCCGGTTTCTTCCCATCCGCGGGTTTTCAAGCCACAATCCGGATTGATCCACAATTGTTCTGCCGGAATAATTGTCTTTGCCTTTTCCAGAAGCGTAATTATTTCTTCTTTTGAAGGAATACGAGGGGAATGTATATCATAAACTCCGGGTCCTATATCATTCGGATAATTAAATTCTGAAAAGGCATCCAGCAATTCCATATTGGAACGGGAGCATTCGATCGTTATAACATCCGCATCCATATCTGCAATGTTCTGTATTATGTCATTAAACTCGGAATAACACATGTGGGTATGAATTTGTGTTTCGTCCTTTACTCCACAGGAAGCTATTCTAAATGCCTGTATCGCCCACTTCAGGTAGTTTTCCCAATCGGATTTTCTCAGAGGCAACCCTTCCCGTATAGCGGGCTCATCAATCTGGATGATCTTAATTCCCGCCTTTTCCAAATCCATTACTTCGTCTCTGATCGCCAAGGCTATTTGCAAACAGGTTTCCTGTCTTGGCTGGTCATCCCTGACAAAACTCCATTGTAAAATAGTGACCGGACCTGTCAACATTCCTTTTATATTTTTTTTCGTTAATGACTGGGCATATGCAGACCATTTTACGGTCATGGGCTCCGCACGAGAAACATCTCCGTAGATTATGGGAGGTTTCACACAACGGCTTCCGTAACTTTGTACCCATCCGTTTTTTGAGAAAGCAAATCCTTCCAGCTTTTCTCCAAAATATTCGACCATATCGTTGCGTTCAAACTCCCCGTGTACCAAAACATCTAAACCTGTTTCTTCCTGAAAGCGAATTACTTTTTCTATTTCTTTTTTCAATAAACCTTCATATCTCAATTCCGTCATTTCTCCGTTTTTCATCTTAGATCTCCAGCTGCGAAGCTCGGGTGTTTGTGGAAAAGATCCTATGGTCGTCGTTGCAAACAGAGGCAGCTGCAAAGCCCGGGTTTGTTTCTTCTTACGTTCGGAGAAGATACTTTCCCTTGTATCTTTTATATCTTTCAGATTTATTATTCTTTCCCTTACTTTCGGGTTGTGAATACGTCCGGATAATTTTCTGGCATTATTTGAATTTATATTTTCACTCAGCTTTTCCAGAAGCTCTTCCGTACTCTCTTCCACTGCCAGTGATCTTAATGTAACGATCTCATTAATTTTCTGTTTGGCAAATGCCAACCATTGTTTTATTTCTGATGATAACGTTTTTTCATCAGTTTCTAAATCCAAATCGACCGGAGAATGGAGTAAAGAACAGGACGGAGCAATAAAAATGCGTTCTTCTCCTATTTTAAAAGCAGCCGTATTGATCATTTCCAAAGATTTTTCATACTCATTCTTCCATATATTCCTTCCGTCAACGATTCCTAATGACACACAAAGATTTTTCGGAAGGTTGTCCAAGACTTCATCTAACTGTTCCGGACAACGAATCAGGTCAATGTGCAACGCCTGAACGGGAAGGGAAACAGCCAAAGCAAGATTATCTTTTAACCCTTCAAAATAGGTGGTAATCATTTTTTTTATAAATGGAAACTGTTTTTGGATTTCTTTGTATGCGTACTGAAAGGCATTTTTTGCTTTAACGCTGAGATTCATGGCTAAAAAAGGCTCATCAAACTGTATCCATTCTACATTTAATTGTCTCAGTTTTTCCAGAATCTCCAGATAAACAGGAAGAATGTTTTGTATTAGATCCAGCTTATCGAAGCCTTCTTCTTTTTCTTTTCCTAACAGTAAATAAGAAACCGGACCGAGGATGACAGGCTTGGTTTTAATTCCCGCATTTTTAGCTTCTAAAAATTCATCCATAATTTTAGTGGAAAATAACGCAAAGGATTGATCTTTTTTAAACTCCGGAACAATGTAATGATAATTCGTATCGAACCATTTGGTCATTTCCATCGCGGTAATATCCAGCCCTTCTTTCTGATACCCTCTTGCCATAGCAAAGTATAGATCCAATTCCGTATTCGAATTATTCAGAATAACTTTATTATACCGCTTCGGAATTGCTCCCACGGTCAGGGACATGTCCAAAACATGATCATAAAAAGAAAAATCGTTGGAAGGAACCCAGTCGATCCCTGCTTCTTTTTGTAATTCCCAATTTTTCAGCCGGATGGTTTTCCCTGTCGTCATCAGTTCTTTTACTGATATTTTACCTGCCCAGTAATTTTCACAGGCTTTTTTAAGTTCTCTGTTGCTACCAATTCGCGGATAGCCGAGGTTGTGTGTTTGCATTTTTTTAACTTTTAAATGATTAGACCATAAAAAAGTTCTTCTTGCTTAAGCTTCACAATGCTTTTTAAAAAATAAAACAGGAGGGAAAACAAAACAAAAACAGAGACAATGAACCATTCCTTATAAAAAATAATTTTTTAAGGAAATTTCTCTCTTTATGCAATATTTTATGACCTCTGCTTCAAAATCGCGAAAGCACCGTCAATTCAAAATAGGCAGGTCTCCTGGCTTATGACATTTTATCTCCCTTCTCACCTTGCGGCAATGGCTTTATTGATAAAACTTTTGCGTCATTTTACAGTTGCGCGTCAGCTCATGATTTTCACATGATTCCCTATTAATCTGCTTTTACACAGAACCTTATTCTGGTTGATAAAGAAATTAAGAAAAGAACTTAATCAAGCAAAGATATTAAAAATAATATTATCCGATTAATTTTATAGAATATTTTCTTTCAAAGTGATTTTTAAAGCATCTGAAAACTGCTTTTCTTACTTTCGTGACAGCCTTTCCGGTAATTAATTTTCATTTAATAATTCTGCCAAATCTTTAACAAATATTTCAGAACCTTTTTCCTTAACTTTAACTCCGTCTGTCAACATGGTGTTACAGAAAGGACATCCGGTGGCTATTACATGAGGGTTTAGCTTCAGAGCTTCTTCGGTACGTTCTATATTGATGTCTTTGTTTCCTTTTTCAGGCTCTTTAAACATTTGAGCGCCACCTGCACCGCAACACAGACCGTTTTGTCTGCATCGTTTCATTTCTACTAAATCGGCTTCCAATCCGGACAATAGAACTCTGGGAGCTTCGTATTCGTCATTGGCACGACCCAAATAGCAGGGATCGTGAAAGACAATCTTTTTACCTTTATAACTTCCTCCCTCTACTTTAAGTTTTCCTTCATTTAATAAAGCCTGTAGAAACTGTGTGTGGTGCATAACCTCATAATTCCCGCCTAATTGGGGGTATTCATTTTTTAAAGTATTGAAACAGTGAGGACAGGCGGTAACTATTTTTTTTATTTCATAGGCGTTTAATACTTCAATGTTCATCATTGCCTGCATTTGAAAAAGAAACTCATTTCCGGCTCTTTTTGCAGGGTCTCCGGTACATCCTTCTTCCTGTCCTAATATGGCGAATTCTACATGGGCTTTCTGCAACAGAGAAGCAAAGGCTCTGGTTATTTTTTTAGCTCTATCGTCAAAGCTTCCGGCACACCCTACCCAGAATAGCACTTCGGGGGACTTACCTTCCGCCATAAATTCGGTCATTGTTTTTATAGGTTGTTCCATTTTTTTCGGTTTTTTAAGCGGTTTAATTCAAAAAATCATTCTTTTGTCCAATTTGCTCTGTCGCTTTGGCTAAACTGCCAGGGAGCGCTGTTATTTTCAATGTTGGTCATCATCATGTTTAATTCCTGAGGTGCCGCAGACTTTTCCAGAACCAGATAACGACGCAGGTCAACGATGATGGAAAGAGGATTTATCAGCACGGGACAAGATTCTACACAGGCATTACAGGAAGTACAAGCCCAGAGTTCTTCTTCGGTGATATAATCTCCAAGTAATTGTTTTCCGTCGTCTACAAAACTTCCGTTTTTATCAATATTTTTACCTACTTCCTCTATTCGGTCACGAACCTTCATCATAATTTTTCGTGGGGAAAGTTTTTTTCCGGTAATATTTGCAGGGCAATTAGAGGTACATCTTCCACATTCTGTACAGGTATAGGCATTAAGCAACTGTATCCGGGATAAATCCGCAACATCGCTTGCTCCGAATTTTTCAGGAACTTTGTTCTCAGGTGCAGCTGCATACGGATCAGCGTTAGGATCCATCATCAATTTCACTTCTTTAGTAACGGATTCCAAATTATTCAACTGTCCTTTTTTATGAAGGTTTGCATAATATGTATTGGGAAAAGCAAATAGTATGTGCAGGTGTTTTGAAAAATACAGGTAGTTCATAAAAAACAGTACCCCTATGTAATGAAACCACCAGGCTGATCTTTCGATAAACAACAAACTGCCTTCGGAAAAAGAAGAGAATATATTTCCAAAAATAAGATCGCTGACAGGGAAATATCCAACGGGGGAATTTATCCCTATTTTTTGTAAAGTCAAATCTGCCGCATTCATGGATAACAATGCCGTCATCATGAGAAATTCAATAATCAGGATCAAATTCCCGTCCATTCGTGGCCATCCTAACAGATCTTTAGAGTTTAATCGGGGAACTTTAGTGATATTTCTTCGGATAAAGAAAAGGGTCACGGATACCATCACCAAAAAAGACAGTATATCTAAAGTACCTGTAATGAAATTATACAATGACGGAGGAAATACATGTCCGATATATCTATGGGTGCCAAAAATACCGTCAATGAAAATTTCGACCAGTTCTATATTTATAATGATAAAGCCGACATACACAATAATATGTAAAAATCCGGCAACGGGACGCACCATCATTTTCCCTTGTCCTATTGCTATCCTGAACATGAGTTTCCATCTTCTTGAAGGAAAATCAGAGCGGTATTCTTCTTTTCCAATAAGAATATTTCTTCTGATCTTCAATATGTTGCGCACGAACATACCAATTCCCACAATGGCAGAAAGCAAAAATAATAACGCCATAATAAGTTGTTTTTTGTAGTTCCCGTATTGGGTTTATTCTAGTTGTTTTTTAGTTTGTTCTTCCACTTGTTTTTTATTTTTTCCTCCCCCTCCGAAGATAGAGAAATGTACATATCTTTTAGGGTTGGTTTTTAAATCTTTTAATAACAGGCTGAGATTATTGGAAGCGCTGGTTAAATTGGTGTACAATTCGGCGTCATTCACCAGTTTTCCCATCGTGCCTTTTCCTGAGTTAATTTTCCCTGTTATTTCATTTAAATTATTCAGGGTAATTTCCAGTTTTTTTATTGTTTTATCTAAATCAGCCTGATTTAATTTGTCTGCCACCGTGCCGTATTTCTCCATGGTGGTATTGGCTGTAATCAATACTTTATTAGTATTATCCAAAGCCGAAGACAGTTTAAGGGAATTGCCGGTAATCAGTCCGTTCGCGTTTTTACCCACTTTACCAAATTCGGCAATAGCAATATTTAAATTTGCCAAAGAGGATTCTATATTCTGTCGGTTTCGTTCATTAAGTAATTTATTCGTAGCTGCCAGCGTGGAATCCAATCTTATTAGTACTTTATTTGCATTTTCACTGATCGGTTGTAATCTTTCTATTGCCATATCCATAACTCCCGGAACAACGATGCCTTTTAACGTATCTCCGGGTTTGGCGGTTTCGGCATTATCTTCAGCAAGCGCCAAATTGATTTCTGCTCCGCTCATAAGGCTATTTACAATCTGTGCAACGCTATTCTTTGAAAATTTAAACTCTTCATTAATTTTCAGCCCTACAACAAAAGAAACATTGTTGCTCTTTGTAAGCACCGGAGTTATGGACTCAACCATACCTACTCTCAATCCGTTTATACTTACACTTTTAGATGTGAACAGCCCATCGACTTTATTATATTTTACGTAATAAATACTTTGGTTTGAAAATAGATCTTTTCCTTTCAGAAATTGAAATAACCACCAAAATCCCAATATGGTTACGATCACTATTATGCCGGCTTTAAACTCCTTTCGTATTTTCACTTCTAATTTAATTTATGATAAGTTTTTGACAAATATAAAAATAAATAAAAAACATCGTGTGATTTTTTTATTATATATTGGAAATGAATAACTTAAAAATAATGAATAAAACAACGATTTTAAGAAGCTCTTTTTTGGATGAAACACAAAGATATGATACTTAATTAGATATTTAAATAAGAGGGATTAAGACGGAAAAAAATTTGCGAGAACAAAAAATCAATTTTATATTTGCAGTCCGAATTACACGGAAAACTCGTTGATTGAAATGCGAAAATAGCTCAGCTGGTAGAGCACGACCTTGCCAAGGTCGGGGTCGCGGGTTCGAGTCCCGTTTTTCGCTCTAGTTGATAATTAGTTAAAAAAATGAAGCCCCGGTGGTGGAATTGGTAGACACGCAGGACTTAAAATCCTGTGGCCATTAGGCTGTACGGGTTCAAGTCCCGTCTGGGGTACAAAAAAAACCTCTGTAACTT
>JAISMV010000041.1 GCA_031276535.1 Flavobacteriaceae bacterium | reverse complement strand
TATTTTTGAGATGGATTTTTTGCTTTTTATTTGAAGATTTAGCGGGCTAAATCAAAAAGAAAAAGTGAAAAATACGCTCAAAAGAGCTTAAAAAGAATGCAAAATTATAATTAGAACCTAAAAATAAATATTTGAATAAAATTTAAACAGGCTCTAAGCATTGAAAAAATTTACGATGGGCTACCGCTTTTAGCTTGTGCTTAAACCAAATTCCGGTCATAGTTATAACTAAGAGAGCTTTAGGTTTGTAAGTTATTAAAAAGTTAAAAATAAAATTTTGGTGCATATTAAAAATAAAAAATTATTATATTTATGCAATTTTTTACAATTAATACACTTTAATACATCATTACATGAAAAAGCTATTTTTATTTTTTCTTTCATTTACTTATTATTCTCTTTTTGCTCAAAGTATAGGTGCCATACAAAGCATAGATACCTTACAAAGTATAGATATCTCACAAAGTGTAGATACCTTACAAAGTGTAGGTGACATACAAAATATAGGTACTGCTCAAAATGTAGATACCCTATGGGATACGAATACTGTGCAAAGTATAGATACTAGAGTTGCAGAAGTGATTGAACCGGACAAGGAAAGCAGAGACTATCACGAATACAGGATAGGAAATTCCATACCTCCCTATGCCCTGTCAAAAATTAAAAATAAGATGTTGAAGTTGGATAAGGGTTTGATAGGTGAAGAAGTAAAGAGAATAGAAGATAACGGGGAATATTACTTCCCTTTGTCGGAAAAGGATTTTAGTAAACTTTCCGTAAAGGAGAAATTTGCCTACACTATGATCTATCCGGAAAATAAACCCCTGACTGAGGTAAAAGAAGAGGTGATCTTAGATGAGGACAAGAAAATTTTCGGCAATCTGGTCCCTGTTTTTACCGAAAACGGATGGAGCGAGAGACAACGTAATTTTTTGGGAGAAAACCGAAAAGAAGTGATCGGATTAATTAAAGAATCGGCTTTGAAAGACCGACGTCTGGGGCTGAATTATAAAATAGCATTAAAAGAAATGAACGCCGTGGAAACCATTCCTTTTTTAGTTGATTTCTATACGACAAAAGATAAAAAAGATCGGGATATTTTAACTTTGCTGATACTTTTAATGAATGATAATAAATATTATCCTTTCACAAGATCCAATGTGTATCATGCGCTGTATGGAAATGATAAGCAATCTCTTCATGAATCCAGCATTGAATATTCAAAAATGAATGAAGAATATATCGTTAAAACGGCTAATAATTTTTATGTACAACATCCCAAAAGGAGGTAGATGTGAGATTATTTTTAAAGCCTACGACAGAAATATAACAAAAAATCAGGTCTATTTGACCTGATTTTTCTTGTGCTTATATGAATTTTCCTTTTAAGAGCTTGTTTAAATTTTATTGCGATTATTTTTTATTGCTATTTTTGAGATGGATCTTTTGCTTTTTATTTGAAGATTTAGCGGGCTAAATCAAAAAGAAAAAGTGAAAAGACGCTCAAAAGAGCTTAAAAAGAATGCAAAATATAACTAGAACCTAAAAAAAATTTAAACTGGCTCTAAAATTATTCAACAATAAGCTTTCCTCTCATGGTTGTATTATGAGCAGGGAAAGTACATAGATAATCATAAGTTCCTTTCTCATCAATAGTAAAGATAATAGTATCTGTTTCCCCTCCTCCCAATAACTTAGTATGGGCAATAATAACAGGATCGTTAGGAATGTAGTTGTTGGCAACATCTTTGGCAGCCTTTTGAGCAAAAGCCTCCAGATCGGTTCCCTGTTTTAGCACTACCCAGTTGTGCCCCATATCGGTGATACTGGCTTTCCCAACGTGTTTTAAGGTTAAAGTAATGGGTTTTCCGGCTTTTACCTTTAATTCGGTAAGATCGTATTTCATATTGTCATCTCCTTCAATTTCCAGCGTATTTTCAGGAAGATTAGCCAATCTTTCTTCTTTAGCTTTTTGAATGTCTTCAGGGGTGGTGCTGGCCGCAGCTGCCAGCGGATCTATTTTTTTTGTATCCTCTCCGCCGCTTTTACCACAAGAAATTAAAAGAGATAGTGCGAATACGACTAATGTTGAAAGTTTAACTGCTTTGTTTTTCATGAGCTATAATTTTTTTAATTAGTTAAATTTATTTTTTTCAGAAGCAAGACTATTTGTTTTTTTCTTACTCATCCCAAAAGTAAAGAATATTTTTCAAGATTGTTTACAACTATATATGGGAATTTATCATGTTTTTAAGAGCCTGTTTAAATTTTATTGCGATTATTTTTTATTGCTATTTTTGAGATGGATTTTTTGCTTTTTATTTGAAAATTTAGCGGGCTAAATCAAAAAGAAAAAGTGAAAAAGACGCTCAAAAGAGCTTAAAAAGAATGCAAAATATAATTAGAACCTAAAAAATAAAATTTAAACAGGCTCTTAAAACATTAGCCCATATATTACTCTGATTGGCACTGCCGTTTTTTTGTGAATCACCGAAATAATATTCATGGCAGCATACTTTTTGTACCGCACAATATTTTCCTCCCCCGGAAAGTGGAAAACCCGTTTCTACAAACAGAACCGAAGAACTTCCGCTTAGCATGACATGTATTTGGCAGCCTGTTTTTTGCGACATCATTCGTTTTTAAACCATCCGGTTCGTCAAGGGAAGTTTGTCAAAAGCAGGAAAGTTCTTCAAATCGAAAAAATTGCAGTATAAATTTTTTTATTTTCTAACTCTTGATAATTTAGAAAAAAGTTGTATTTTTGCAACTCAAATTTTTAGCAACATGAAAAAAGACATTCATCCGGATAACTATAGATTGGTTGTTTTCAAGGATATGAGTAACGACGATATGTTTCTTTGTAAATCAGCTGCAGAAACAAAAGATACGATTGAATATGAGGGAGCGGAATATCCTTTAGTTAAGATGGAAATCTCAAGTTCTTCCCACCCTTTTTACACAGGTAAAGTGAAACTGGTAGATACCGCGGGTAGAGTTGATAAGTTTTTCAATAAATATAAAAATTACAAAAAGTAGTACGTTCCATACTTTTTATGAATCATAAAACCAACCCATTGTAAATAGATACAATGGGTTGGTTGCATTTTATTTGGCATAAATATTGATTACAAAACCCAAACAGGTACTACTAAAGATACTCTGATTTAAATCAAAATGTCTTTAGTATTTGTACAAGAAAAAAAAGGATACTCATGAAAACAAAACTTTTAATTCTATTCCTGACCTTGTTTTCGGTAGTGGGATTTTCTCAGGAAAAATATAAATACAGAGAAGAAATCCAATCTACCAGTGATAAAATAGAAAAAGTGGAAGCGTTAGTCCGACAAGAATTTGGAGCTCCTTCATCTCCCGGAATCTGGACATCGGACAACCCTGACTACGGAATAATGATCAGAGTCAAAGGAAATACATTTACTATTAACGCCTGGCAAATTTCAGATCAATCGGATATTAAAACAAAAGTGGAACGATTAATGTCTAAAGTAAAGCCCGCTTTATAAGCTATCGTTGATAAATTTTTCGAGATCACGGCATCCTGATTGAGACGGTTTTGCCTGTTGTGTATATCCCTCAGGAATGCAGCGCTATTACCTGACATGACAGATTTTCGTATATTTTGGAATAATGGACAAAAATTAGGCTATTATCTAGAGCTTGTTTAAATATTATTGAATAAAATTTAAACAGGCTCTAAAACTGCTGATAAAAATATTGTTCCGGATAACTCAGTCTGAAACTTTTCCTTTTACCATTGATCACAACATGAATAATGTTCATTTGGTCATCAAACAAATTGTAGAGCAAACTAATGGATGTCTCTATCTTTTTCGGGGTCTCCACCACCTCACTTTCCAGATAGACATTCACGGATTCCTGATCTTCCTCAAAACCCAAATAATCAATTTTAAGATACCTATTGTCGGTTTTCAGTTTCATATATTCCGCGATATAATTTTTCAAAGCCTCGTTCATTTGAGCTTTATGTTTAGCCTCACCGAAATGCAGTTTTTTCGAATATTTTTTATTCACGGCGTTTTCTAAATCATCTAAAAAGAATTTCCCCGTGATTTCAAAAGTTTTAGTTTTTTGGTTATAATTAAACTCTACGGAACCCACGTGATAAGGATGAATACCTTCAACGGAAATAAAGGAAATAAAGACCGAACAGAAGAACACCGGCAAAAAAGAATAAGAAAATTTTCGCACTATTTTTTTCATAAGACTCTATAACAAAAAAATTTATCAAAATTATGCAGTATTTTTATAACTTTGTAATTTAATATAAATTTGTAATTCAATTTTCAGACCAAAATGCAGGATTTCTTTTTTTATCTAAAGCTCGGTTGGGAGCATATTATCTCTTTGGATGCGCTGGATCATCAACTGTTCATTCTGGCATTGATCTCGGCTTATTCATTCAAGGATACCAAAAAGCTTTTGTTTTTGGTAACGGCTTTCACTATCGGGCATTGCATCACTTTGGTCTTGTCATCTTTCAACATTATCCGGATTTCAAGTAAATGGGTGGAATTTCTTATCCCTTGTACGATTGTCATTACGGCTATGGATAATATCTTGTTCAAAGGCAAGCATCGCTACAATTATTATTTTGCGTTATTTTTCGGATTGATTCACGGAATGGGATTCGCCAACACCGCAAGGATGATGATCGCCCGGGAGCAAAGTATAACACTTCCGCTTCTCGGATTCAATATCGGGTTGGAAATAGGTCAGATTGTTGTGGTTTTCATTATTTTAAGTATTTATTTCTTCCTTTCAAAACTATCTAAATTATCACAAAGAGATTGGTTGCTCATCACCTCGTCTGCCGCCGGGGCTCTATCCTTACAGATGGCTTTGGAAAGACAACCTTTTTAATTCCCTGAAAAATCCGTTACAGTTCCAATATTTATAAAAACACAACCATACACCCCCCCTGTTTTTCTAAGACAAATCAATAAAAAACATTATATTTCATAAATTATGGTCTGTTTTTTGTTGTTGTTATGATATTTTTCTGTAGCTTTGTAGTACGTATCACCTTTTAAGCTCTTAATCGCATTATGAAAAATTATTTCAATACCGTTTTTGTGTGTTTGGTCTTAGCACTTCCGGCACAAAACATTCAAAATAATCCTACCAGTAATCACGGAAATAAGTTCGAACAACTGGGAACCATTCTTCCTACGCCAAATAATTACCGTACGGCTTCCGGAGCGCCCGGTCACGAATATTGGCAGCAACGTGCCGATTATGAAATCAATGCTTATCTGGATGAAAAAAAACTGAATTTAAAAGGTTCGGAAACCGTTACTTATTACAATAATTCCCCTGATGCATTAGAATACCTATGGATTCAACTAGATGAAAATGAGCACAGCAGTATAAAAAATGCAGGCTATGCAAATTCCTCAACCCTGCCGAAGCAAATCTCCGCAGAAAGACTGAAAGTAACGCGTCTTCCTGTTGAAGATAACGGTTTCGGGGTGAATTTGGAAAAAGTGACCGATGCTAACGGAACACCGCTTAAATACGTGGTGAATAAAACCATGATGCGTATTGATCTTCCCAAACCTATAAAAAAAGGAGAAACCTTCAAATTCAAAATCGACTGGAACTATAATATTCCTGACAGGATGGTGCAGGGCGGTCGAGGGGGATTTGAATATTTCCCCGAAGATGGAAATCATATTTTCACGATGGCACAATGGTATCCGAGACTTTGTGTATACAGTGATTTTCAGGGCTGGCAGAACCACCAGTTCACAGGTCGGGGTGAATTTGCTTTAACCTTCGGTAATTTTAAAGTTACCATAAACGTTCCTGCCGACCATGTGGTCGGATCAACCGGAATTTGCGAAAATTATGATAAAGTTCTCTCGGCTGCCCAAAAGCAAAGGTGGCAGCAAGCGCAAAATGCTAAAGAGCCCGTAGAGATCGTAACTTTGGACGAAGCCCGAAAGGCTGAAAAAAATAAATCTACAGAAAGAAAAACCTGGGTTTTTCATGCGGAAAATGTCCGCGATTTCGCATGGACGGCTTCCAGAAAATTTATTTGGGATGCGATGCCGCAATTGATCGCCGAAAACAATAACAAAGTGATGTGTATGAGTTTTTACGGAAAAGAAGCCTATGGACTTTACAGAAAGTTCTCCACAAAGGTCGTTGCTCATACCATCAAGACATATTCGGAGTTCACCATTCCTTATCCATATCCGGTTGCACAGTCTGTAGAAGCATCCAGTGGAATGGAATACCCCATGATTTGTTTTAACTTCGGAAGAACGGAAAAAGATGGAACCTATTCCGAAACGATAAAAAACGGCATGATAGGTGTGATCATTCATGAAGTAGGACATAATTTCTTCCCGATGATAGTGAACTCCGATGAAAGACAATGGAGTTGGCTGGATGAAGGTCTCAATACCTTTGTGCAATATATTACGGAAGAACTCTGGGATAATAAGTTTCCGTCAAAAAGAGGTCCTGCCCATATGATCGTTGATTATATGAGCCTTCCTAAAGATCAACTGGAACCGATCATGGTCAATTCCGAAAATATCATCAATTTCGGACCGAATGCCTATGCAAAACCGGCAACCGGATTGAATATCCTTCGCGAAACCATTATGGGAAGAGAATTATTCGATAAGGCTTTTAAAACGTATTCCAAAAGATGGGCTTTTCGCCATCCGGAACCCGCAGACCTGTTCAGGACAATGGAAGACGCAAGCGGCGAAGATTTGGATTGGTTCTGGAGAGGATGGTTTTACGGCATTGAGCCTGTTGATATTTCTATTGATAAAGTCACGATAGCAACTGCGGATCTGAATGCCAAGCTTGGAGGAAGAGAAGTAAAATACAAAATAGCCCCCCCTAGTTTGAATGATTTTGAGGATATTTCAAAAATCCGTAACAGAGAAGATAAAAATATTACGTTCTATACGGATACCGATAAAGAAACTCAGGATTTTTACTGGAGATATGATCGCGGACTGGAAAAAGTGGACACCTCCAAAGAATACACCCATAAAGAAAATAATATTGAGGCTTTGTCTGAAAGTGATAAAAACAACCTGAAAGACATTATTGCCTATCAAATTGATTTTTCCAACAAAGGAGGAATGGTGATGCCTATTATTCTGGAGTTCACTTTTGAAGACGGTTCCAAATCGAATGATAAAATTTCCGCGCAAATTTGGAGAAAAAACGAAAATACGGTTTCCAAAACGTATTATTTCACCAAAAAGCTAAAATCTATCCAACTGGATCCGATGAAAGAAACGGCAGATATTGATACTTCCAACAATACCTGGGGAGATTTTTCCGAAGCGCCAAACAAGTTTCAGGTATTTAAACAAAAACAAGGCGGTGCAAGAGGTGCAGCGAACGGACAGATCAATCCAATGCAGGCGGCAAAAAAATAAATCGTGTAAATACCTCGAGAAAATTAGTGTTTCATGACGCATCCGCCTTAGGTTTTATGCAATTATTTTTGGAAATAAAAACGAATATCTATCTTTATTACTTCCGGTTGTTATTTATTACCTGTAGTTGTGGCGATGGTTTAAAATAGTACTATTCTAAATATTCCGAAGCTAAATTAACCGGAGTTAGATGAAACTTCCACTTTTGAAAGAATGTAAATCACTTTTAAAAGAATAAAAAAGCAGGGACAGTCTTACTTTTTGTATAGTCTCTTTTTTTTATTTAATTTTAAGCCTCGAAAACCTAAATCAAATATCCATGAAAGTGTACACTAAAACAGGTGACCGGGGCACTACCGCTCTGTACGGAGGCACGAGAGTCCCTAAGAATAGTATCCGGATCCATACGTACGGAGAAGTGGACGAATTAAATTCCCACATAGGACTTATCCGGAGCTTTACCACCTCTAAAGAAATTGATAATCAGTTACAAATTATACAAAATTCTTTGTTTGATTTAGGCGCCGAATTGGCTACTCCTGCAGATAAAATGACATTAGCCAATGGAAAGCCGAGACTTTCCTGCTTACTTTCCGAAAAACAAATTGAATTACTGGAAAACTGGATTGACCAAATGGAAGAACAACTCCCTCCTTTAACTCAGTTTATTCTTCCTGCGGGAAATGTATCCACTTCTACTTCCCATATTGCACGAACCGTATGCAGAAGAGTGGAAAGGAGTGTAGTCTCACTAAGCGAAGTTGAAGAGATCCGTCCGCTGGGGCAAAAATATTTAAACCGGTTATCTGATTATTTGTTTGTACTTGCCCGATATTTCAGCCATCTTAGCGGTGAAAAAGAAATCCCCTGGACTCCCAATGAGTAAAGCATTGCTTTTTATAAACGGGAAAAAACCGGGGAAAATTCCGGAAAACATAGATTCGTACTCCCTTATTACTTGTACAGACGGCGCTTATGTCCGGTATGTGAAGAACTTTCCTCTGACTGTCGACTACATTTCGGGAGATATGGACAGCATGCCCTCTTTTCACGAACTTTCATCCGTAAAAATCATAGAAACTCCGGATCAAAACAAAACCGATTTTCACAAAGCTTTGGAACTTTTACTGGAACAAGGCATTACCGAAGTTGATGTGTATGGCGCTACAGGAAGAGAAAGCGACCATTTTATAGGAAATATTGCCACAGCTCTTTTTTTTAAAGATAAACTGAACATTATTTTTTACGATGACCGTTCCCAATTCTTTTTTTCCGGTAAGAAAACTCAGCTTCAACATGTGAAAGGTAAAATAATTTCCCTCATTCCCTTTTTTGAAGCGAAGAACATACGCACCGAAGGTTTGAAGTACCCTTTGAAGGGAGAAACCCTCAATTTTATGAAACGGGTCGGAACCCGCAATGTTGCAGATGAAGAAACCGTTACCATTTCCTATACTGAGGGAGAATTACTTATCTATGTGGGAAAATAATTTCTCTCAACACCTCGAATAAAAAACGGCTATAAATAGGAAAATTCACGGTTTGTGTATTTTTTTAAGGGAACTATTCTTTCCGTTAAAACGGTTTTCCTCCTCCCATCTGTTTTGCCATTGCCTGCATCATCATTTTTCCCTGCGGTGTCTGCATTATCTTCATCATTTTACTCATCTGTTCAAACTGTTTTACCAGTTGGTTAATATCCTGAATGCTGCGCCCGCTTCCTTTGGCTATTCTGTTTTTTCTTGAAGTAGTGATGATCGACGGATTTCTTCTTTCTTCCGGGGTCATGGAATAGATTAAGGCTTCAATATGTTTGAAAGCATCGTCTTCCATGCTTATACCCTTTAATGCTTTTCCCGCTCCGGGAATCATTCCTATCAGGTCCTTCACATTCCCCATTTTCTTGACCTGTTGTATCTGTTTCAGGAAATCATCAAATCCGAACTGGTTTTTAGCTATCTTTTTCTGAAGCTTTCGGGCTTCCTCTTCATCAAATTGTTCCTGTGCTCTTTCTACCAAAGAAACCACGTCTCCCATTCCCAAGATCCTGTCTGCCATACGTGCAGGATAGAATAAATCCAGAGCTTCCATTTTTTCTCCGGTGGAGATAAATTTAATCGGCTTTTCCACTATGGTACGAATGGTTAAAGCGGCTCCACCCCGGGTGTCGCCGTCTAACTTGGTCAGCACCACTCCTTCATAATCCAATACCTCGTTGAATGCTTTCGCTGTGTTTACCGCATCTTGTCCGGTCATAGAGTCAACCACGAAAAGGGTTTCCTGTGGTTTTACCTTCTGATGGACATTCCGGATTTCATTCATCATGGTTTCATCTATCGCCAAACGCCCTGCGGTATCTATTATTACCACCGAAAATTTATTCTGCCGGGCATATTCTATGGCATGTTGCGAAATTTCTACCGGATTTTTATTTTCTGTCTCGGAATATACTTCCACTCCTGTTTGTTCTCCCAGCACTTTCAACTGATCAATCGCTGCGGGACGATATACGTCACAAGCTACGAGTAAAACTTTTTTCTGTTTCTTGTTTTTAAGATAATGAGCCAGTTTTCCCGAGAAAGTAGTCTTACCGGAACCTTGCAATCCTGCAATCAGTATAACGGAAGGATTCCCCGATAAATTAATTCCCACATTTTCTCCTCCCATCAAATCGGCTAATTCATCGTGAACAATTTTCACCATTAATTGTCCGGGAGAAAGAGATTTCAGCACGTCCTGACCCAAGGCTTTGTCCTGAATCCTTTTGGTAAGGTCCTTGGCTACTTTATAGCTGACATCGGCATCCACCAACGCTCTCCTGATTTCTTTTACGGTTTCCGCAATGTTAATCTCCGTAATCTTTCCCCTTCCGCTGATATTGTGTAAGGCTTTATCTAATTTATCCTGTAAATTCTGGAACATATTTGATCTTTAATAATATTTGCAAAAATAGAAAAGTTTTCATTAATTTAAAAATGTGTACTTTTCGTGGTGATCGTGTCAAAATATCCTATCCTTCTTTTTTCTGAAAAATG
>JAISMV010000024.1 GCA_031276535.1 Flavobacteriaceae bacterium | reverse complement strand
GAAAATATACTCTAAAAAAATAGGTGTTATTTTTGTTTTTTAACGAAATAATTATAATTTTGTCTTATAAAATATTTAGATATGCGAAAAAAAATTTTAATTCTGATTTTAGTTGTAGTAGGCTTGGTAAGCCTTTTTTCCAACTGTTTGTTTTCTGAGGAAGCTTCTAAAGCTGTTGTTTCCGGAGTAGAATTTAATGCGGCAGATGTTGCCTGGATGTTGGTAGCTTCTGTTTTGGTATTCTTGATGACCCCCGGTGTAGGTTTTTTCTATGGGGGAATGGTTAATAGTAGAAACATTATCAGTACTATTTTCCAAAGTTTCATAGCTATGGTGGTTATCACCGTGCTTTGGTTTATTTTTGGATTCGGATTGGCTTTCGGACCGGATATAGGAGGAATCATAGGAAATCCGATTCCCCATTTATTCATGCAGGGAGTAGGTACTACCTCTTCCTGGGTAGGAGCGCCAACAATTCCTATCCTCTTGTTTGCCCTGTTTCAGTTGAAATTTGCCATTCTCACTCCGGCATTAATTTCGGGAGGTATAGCAGAGCGTATACGTTTTTGGGGATATTTGTTATTTATCTTAGTGTTTTCCATCTTCATATATTCTCCTTTGGCACACGCGGCCTGGCATCCTGAAGGGATATTGGCTGAAGCGGGAGTTCTGGATTTTGCAGGAGGAACCGTAGTGCATATGAGTTCCGGATGGGCAGCTCTGGCAGGAGCGATATTCCTGAAGAAGAGAAGAGATACTACATTGACGGCGGCAAAAGTTCCGTATGTTATTTTAGGAGCCAGTTTGTTATGGATAGGCTGGTTTGGTTTCAACGCAGGTTCTTCATTTGCTGCAAATGAATTAGGAGTGTTGGCTTTCGCTAATACGACAGCTGCTTCTGCTATAGCAGCCTTAACATGGGGATTCTTGGAAAAGATCAATGGGAAAAAATTAACCTCTGTCGGTGTATGTATCGGTGCTGTAGTCGGATTGGTGGGAATCACTCCCGGAGCAGGATATGTTTCATTAGGACATTCATTGTTTATAGGTCTGATTACAAGTGCGATAAGTTTCTATATGGTTAAGCTTTTCCATAAAAAAGGAGTAGACGACACACTGGACGTATTCCCGTGCCATGGGGTAGGGGGAATGGTAGGAATGTTATTAACAGGAATTTTTGCAGATAAAGCCATTAATGAAAGCATACCCGGAAGCGGATTGTTCTTTGGCGAAACCGATTTGTTCATTCATCATTTTGTTGCTATGATTGCCGTATCTGTGTTTGCCTTTTTCGGCACTTTGTTCTTACTTTATATAGTTAACAAAATTACCCCTTTAAGAGTAGCTCCCGAAAAAGAAGAATTAGGATTAGACATTTCTCAGCATGGGGAGAAAAGTTTTTGATAAAACACTAAAAATCAACTATTTTAATTTTAACCTTAAAACCTGAGAAAAGGATTTCTTTATGAAATCCTTTTCTTTTTACTATTTTTGTATTACACATTTTAACCGTATGAAAATTAGTAAAGAAATACTGGATTACACTTTAGCCTTTTGTGGTCTGGTCGTTCTGATAATTCCCCTGTTCTTGCTTTTTATTTTAACATCTCTGGATACGGGAAGAAACGGATTTTTTTCTCAGGAAAGAATAGGGAAGAACGGAAAAAGTTTTTACTTGTATAAATTAAGAACGATGAAGGGCGTTTATGCGTCTTCCGTTACAACCAATAAGATGCATATAACAACGCTGGGTAAATTTTTAAGAAACTATAAGTTAGATGAATTGCCTCAGATATTTAACCTGTTAAAAGGAGAGATGTCTTTGGTAGGTCCCCGTCCGGACGTGCCGGGGTATGCAGATAAACTCGAAGGCGAGGATAGGATCATTCTTTCCGTAAAACCGGGGATAACCGGTCCGGCACAATTAAAATATAAGAACGAAGAAAAAATTCTTTCCGAAGTTGAAGATCCGCAAAGATATAATGATGAAGTAATTTGGAAAGATAAGGTGGAAATAAATAAAGAATATGTGAAAAACCAAAGTCTGTTAAAGGATTTAAAATATTTAATCCGAACGGTTTTTTCGTAAAATATCCTAACTACAAAAAATTAAACATATTCATTATTAATTTCTACTATTTCCATTTGACAACAAATCACCGGGATAAAAAGCACGTATTTTGAATTGCTGATTGATAGACACGAATTATCATCCTGTTTATGTGATTTTTTCATTTTCCTATCTAACTCAAATATAAACAGAATTATATGCGATATTTCATAGTTAAAAATTAAAACTCTTTAAAAAAATAATGGTATATTTGACTCAAATATCAAAATAAAAATTATGAATAGGTTTAAATGCGTATTTTTCATTTTGATGCTGTTAATTCTAAGTAGCTGCAAATCATTAAACATAAGTGTGGGTCAGCCAGGCGTAGAAGACGAAAGCTATCTGGATGAATTATATTACGAATACGATTATGAGTATTACGAAGAGGACGATTTCGACAGAGGATAAAATATGAAATTTCATCTCCTGTTTCTTATTCCAGCATTTTTTGAGCTAGTTTTAAGCCTTCTATTAATCTATCAATGTCTTCTTTAGAAGTATAAACAGCGAAAGATGCCCGAATCGTACCGGTTATGCCCAAACGTTTCATCACGGGTTGGGCGCAATGATGCCCTGTTCTTACCGCTATTCCCTGTTTATCCAGAATAAAACCAACATCCGAGGAATGAATATTGTCTATGTTTAAGTTAAAGGAGATTGCTCCGGATCTATGCTGTGCATGTTGCGCATAGATTGTAATGTTGTTTAATTCGTTGAGTCTTTCCGTTGCGTAGTTTAAGATATTGTTCTCATGCTTTCCTATGGTGTCTAACCCTACGTTCAGCATAAATTCTATAGCTTTTTTTAAGGCTATGTTGCCCGCAATGTTAGGAGTTCCCGCTTCAAATTTAAAAGGTAGATCCGCATACGTTGTCTTTTCAAAGCTGACTTCTTTGATCATTTCTCCCCCACCCTGATAGGGGTTCATGGCGTCTAATAATTTTTCTTTTCCGTATAAGATGCCAACTCCCGTTGGTCCGTATATTTTGTGGGAAGAAAAGACATAAAAATCGGCATCTAAAGCCTGCACATCAATTTCTTTATGCGGAACGGCCTGAGCGCCGTCTATCAATACATAAGCTCCGACTGCATGGGCTTTCGTGATGATCTGTTCTACGGGATTTACAACCCCTAATGCATTGGATATATGATTTACCGCTACAATTTTAGTTTTTTCGGTGAGAAGTTTATCATATTCACTTAAAATTAATTCTCCGTTATCGTCAATAGGAATTACTTTCAAAACCAATCCTTTTCTTTCTGCCAGAAGCTGCCATGGAACAATGTTGGAGTGGTGTTCCAGATTCGAAATGATAATTTCATCTCCTTCATGCACCAAAGGCTCAATGCCGGAGGCTACCAAATTAATTCCTTCGGTGGTTCCTTTGGTAAATAGGATCTCATAGTCTTTTTTGGCATTAATAAATAACTGAACCGATTTGCGGCTTTCTTCCATTTCTACAGTGGCTAACTGGCTTAAAGTATGAATGCCTCTGTGTACGTTTGAATTTATGGTCTTATAATAAACCTCTTCGGCATCTAAAACAGAAAGAGGCTTTTGGGAAGTAGCGGCATTATCCAGATAAACCAGAGGTTTTCCGTTAACCAGTTGTTCAAGGATGGGAAATTGATTTCGTATATATTTTGAATCTATATTCATTCTAGGTTAAGTTAGATTTTTCAAAATTAATCAACTTTTATGTATAAACAGTATTTTTATTTTCACATAATCTAAGAGCCTGTTTAAATTTTATTCAAATATTTATTTTTAGGTTCTAATTATATTTTGCATTCTTTTTAAGCTCTTTTGAGCGTCTTTTTCACTCTTTCTTTTTGATTTAGCCCGCTAAATCTTCAAATAAAAAGCAAAAAATCCATCTCAAAAATAGCAATAAAAAATAATCGCAATAAAATTTAAACAGGCTCTTACTGTTTCTCTGTAAAAGGGATGTCGGGATCGGCAATCTCCCGGATTATTTTCAGCACTTCTTCAAACAATTCCGAAGCTTGGGATCTGGTGAAGATGTCGGTTGAGTCGAAATGCATAAGTTCCAGTCCTCTAAAGGGTTTTTTAAAGCTCCATATTCCTACTTGTACCGACTCGGTCAGCTTTTCATTTAAGATCATGTAGGCATAAAACACAAGCTGGATAAAGAATTTGAAATTTTTATCTTCCTGTATGTTTTCCATTTTTCCGGATTTAAAATTTAAGGAATTTATAGAGGAAGTTTTATAATCAATGATCCGATCTTGTCCGTTAAAAACATCCCATCTGTCAACAAATCCTTTGAGTCGTATGGTTCCGATTTCGGGAATATTTGCAGTAGAAGTCAGTTTTTTTTCAATTTCTTTTAAAAAAATGGTATTTCCGTTCTTTACATCAGTCAGGTCTTTGAGGATAATTTTTTCAATGGTTTTTTCCGCCAGTAATTTTTGTAAATAGTTTTGTCCTTTTTCAAATAAATCCGGATTTAATTCATCCAGTATGTATTTATTCAGATGAATGGAATAATTATTTAAAGCAATTTTCAGATCTTTTTCCGTTAGAATATTTCCTTTTAATGGTGAGTACAAAGAATCCAGGGTATGATGGATAAGGTTTCCGTAGCTTAACGGAGATATTTCTTCTTCCATTTTTTGTTTTTCTCCGATCTGAAGAATTTTTTTCAGATAAAATGTAATCGGGTTATAATGATAGCTTGTCAGGTCGGTCGGAGATATGGATCCTTTCAGCCATTGATCAATGGCTTTCAGTAGAGCAGGAGTCTTTTTTATGGAAAAATCCGGAGCATGTTCCAAATTTCCCGTATAGGAAACTACGACTTCATTTATTTCGTGATCGGATTCGAATTCCAGTTGATTGATAAATCTGCTTTTTTCTCCGGAATTTAGTCCTTCCGTGAAATTATTATATAACAGGGTAATATCTTGTGCATGTTGCAACAGTCGGTAAAAATGATATGCATAAATGGCGTCGTTTTCCAAAAAAGTAGTGATGGCATAATTTTTCTTTACATCGAAAGGAATAAAAGAATTGTCTGTTTTCCCTGCCGGAAGAATTCCTTCGTTTACTCCGGTCATAATTACATTTTTAAAACTTAACAAACGGGTTTCCAATACTCCCATCAATTGTAGATCTCCCAGAGGTTCACCTATAAAGTCAATTTTTTCACTGTTTATTACCTGTTGGTAGAGAGTATAAAGAAGAGAAAAACCGGTGATAACGGATGTGTCCTGAGACAGTTGAGACAGCAAAATGGAGAAAATATTCTTAAATTTTAAATAATTCTCTTTTAAAACCGGCTGCTTGTCGTTTAATTTCCAAAACTTACGGGTACACAGTTTATGCAATTCCTGAATTAATTCCAAAGGATGGTCATAGTTTTTAAATATAAAAAACATATCCCATGTGTTTAATTGTTCGTAGATCAACGTATCCGAAATAAAAACAAGATTGTTGTGTTTGATATAAGCGATAAAGGAAGAAATAAACGGAGTGTACTCGATCAGCGGACTTTGTAAGATGGAAAGAACATCCTGAAAATAAAATCCTTTGGATCTGTTTTTCTCTCTGAAAATATGTAACTGAAATACCTGCTTGAAAAAAGAAGCAACTATTGAGTTTTTCAGAGGATACCCCATAGTGATATTGACCTTCCGTACATTTTCGGGCAAACTTTCCATAATAGACGGGAGGATGGCTTCATCACACAGAACCAGAGCCGTTTGTTGTAATTCTTCTTCAGAAAGATCTTTCAAAAAAGTACTTATGTATTTTGCCTGAGCTACTTCCTGAGAGGCGCTTACTACAGTAATTTTTTTAGGTTGTGAAAATTCGTTTTCTATCCATTGAAAATCCCGATTGGCATAAAAATTCCATGTACTGTGATCTCTTAAAAAATATCCGGCTTCCTGATTTTTATTCCCCATGTAGAATTCATCAGAATCCCAATATAAAAGAATCCGGGAATGCCCCATAAAATATTTGATTAATTTTTTTTCCTTGGGTGTAATGGCATTGAACCCTACGAAAGCAAAAATATCATTTTCGGGAATAGGGATATTTTTCAAATTATCAATGACCGAAGAAAGAATCATGCCCTGAGTTCCCAATCCTTTCTTTTCCAATGAAGACAGTAATTCCCTATATAAGATCAGATTATTTTCCCAGAACTTAACATTTTTATAAAACAGTTTTTCTTTATTTTTTGAATCTAACGTTTCTCCCCAGTTTTCAATCCTTTCGATGGAGGCAAGATGTTCCAGCACTTTCCGGGGACTTTCCGAAAAAGTATCAATATCGTTAAAATCTTTAAGGAGGGTAGGAATCCATTTTAAAAAATCGTCCAGTTTTTCCTCCGGATTGATATATGTTTTTTGAATCCGGAAAGCTTCAAGCCAGAGAGGAATATTTTCAATTTTGGTAAGATGGGAATATTTTAAAATAAAATCTTCTATAGTGTAAAAAACGGGCATAAAACCTTCATATCCTTTTTTTATAAAATATTTCTTGAAAAATATAATAGGACGTTTTCCCGGAAGGATCAAATGAGTTTTAGATAGATCGTAGTTCTTATCTAACAGATCATCTACCACTTTTTCTATAAAGGTTGGAGGCATACGGTATCAAATACAACAAAAGTACACAAAAAAGAACAATGTTATTCTATTTAAAGAAGTAATAATAATAGTAGCCGAAAAATTCTCTCACCAATGCGAAATGGTGATGTTTTTTGTTGTAATAACGGGTATAAGCAGATCCCAGATTATAAAATCCGTTTTTATGATACATCAGTTTGATGCGTAGAATATGATAATATTGAGATATGATAATTAATTTTTTATAATGATAGGATTTCATGATCTCCAATGAATTCTGCACGTTTTCTTCCGTATTTAAAGCCTCGTTATCTAAAATAATATCTGCCAGTTTTACTCCGTTTTCCAGTAAATATTCTTGCATCAGATCGGCTTCACAGAATCCCTTATGTGCCAGTCCTCCGGTTACGATCAATTTTTGAACCTGTCCCTCTTTGTATAATTTCAACCCTACGTCCAGTCTGTTTTTCATGGAATTGGACAAGGAACCGTCCAGCCTGTTTTTCACTCCGAAGATGATCCCCACATCTGCATCACGGGTATCTTTCTGAGTTCCCTCCACAATAACGGCTATGGTATGTAAAAAAAACCAAAAAAGGATAAGAAACAACCCTCCGAATATATATCTTGAAAATTTTTTATAATAACACATATAAAAATTACTTTTAATAAAAAAATATATAAAAAGTATGAAAAAGATAAAATTAGTGATTTTTTTTAAATTAGGATGTTAAAATAACGTTAAATAACGTTAAAAAACATCATTTCTCATTATTTACAAAAGTAAGAGGCTGCATCCGCGAATGTCAGAATTATCCATCCTCCCTAAGATACGGAAAGAATTTTCTGTTTCTTTTCTTCCCAAATCCTGAGTGGAAATAAAAGAACAACTGTGAATATTGGCTAGATCTATTATATTCACACCGCCCGATTTTCCGTTTTCCACATAACTAAACGGATCTTCCGCCTCCCGGATCAGTATTTTCATCCAGGGAGGATATTGATAGGAATTATTTCCTAACGAATAAGCCTGCGAAAGCAACTCTGTCATGCTGTATTCCGAATACACTTTATCCGTATTGAAAGAAGTCTGTAATTCTTTTAACAATTCATCTTTAGTGATCTCTTTTTTTCTTCCTTTCATTCCTCCGGTCTCTATGATAATGGTGTTTTGTAAATTTTGAGGAAAAGCCGAGGCGAAATCCAACAAAGCATACGATACACCAAACAAGATGACCTTTTTTTCTTCTTTTTCAAGTTTCTTTAAAAGAAAGTCTAGATCTTCGAAATTATGCAGAAAAAATCCGTTTTCCTTTTGATTCGACAATTCCATCAGGTAATTCACCATGTAAATAAGGGATGAATTTTCTCTTTCCAGATAAGAAGGAAGCAGTCCCAGATAAATATACTGAGAGGGATCTCCTAAAAATAAAGAAAACGATTTCAGAATGCTTTCCCGATATATGTTCTCATTGATAATAAAATGTTTGGAAAGGTTTTCTGAAGTAGTGCCGCTGCTTTGAAAATAAAATTTCGGAGTAAAATTTTGATCTCTTATTTCGTTTGTTTTGAAAAACTCAATCGGTAAAAAAGGAATTTGAGAATAATGTTCCACCCTTGTAGCATCGATAGGTAATGAATCAATAAACCTCTTGTACACGGAAACATTTTCATATTGATATAAAAAAGTTTCAATAGCAATTTGATTAAAATCTTCTTCGGAATGGATTGAAAATATTTTAGAGTTTTTCAGCATCTGACAAATCTTGAAATCCGGTACAAATGTAAAAAGAAGTATTGAATATTTATTTATAAAGCAGGTCGATTTGACAGTATAACTAAAATGGCAGTAAAATTGATACGTATTATTGGTTATAAAAAAGTAAATAATTATGTCAGAACATAACGAAAACAAAGAAAATAATTTAACTGAAGAATATCAAAACCGGGAAAACGTGCAGGAAACTTCTGAAACTTCCGAAACTCCTGAAAATATGACAGAAAATAAGACAGAACCGGATTGGGAAGAAAAATTGGCACAAGAGAAAGAAAGATACATACGTTTATTTGCTGAGTTTGATAATTATAAAAAAAGAATAACCAAAGAAAGACAAGATTTATTGCGTTATTCAGGTAAAGATGTGTTGGAGTCCTTACTTCCGGTAATAGACGATTTTGACAGAGCCATTAAAGAGCTGGAAAAAGGAGATAACAGCGAAGTGCTGGAAGGAGTCAGATTGATATACACAAAGTTCTTCAATACCGTAAAGGAAAAAGGATTATCGGTAATAGAAGTAAAACCGGGAGATGATTTCAATCTGGATCTTCATGAGGCAATAACTCAGATTCCCGCACCGGATGAAAGCCTGAAAGGAAAGATCATAGACGTTGTACAACAAGGGTATCTGTTACACGACAAGGTAATTCGCTACGCCAAAGTAATAGTAGGAAAATAAAAGAAGATTCTTATCATATAAAACATTATGTCTAAAAGAGATTATTACGAAATACTGGAAGTTTCAAAGACTGTAACAGAAGTAGAATTAAAAAAAGCATATAGAAAAAAAGCCCTGAAATACCATCCGGATAAAAATCCGGGAGATAAAGAAGCGGAAGAAAAATTTAAAGAAGCTGCCGAAGCCTATGAAGTGCTGAGCGATCCCCAAAAAAGAGCCCGTTATGACCAGTTTGGACATGCAGGAGTAGGAGGGGCAGCAGGAGGAGGTTTCGGAGGAGGAATGAATATGGAAGATATTTTTTCCCATTTCGGAGATATTTTCGGAAGCGCTTTCGGAGGTGGCGGATTTGGAGGGTTTTCGTCCCGTCCGCAGCAAGTGCAGGGTTCTAATTTAAGAATACGTTTATCCCTTACATTAAAAGAAATTATTACAGGAGTAGAAAAAACGGTAAAAGTAAAAAGATTCAAATTAGCTTCCGGTGCCACTTCAAAAACCTGTCCTTCCTGTCATGGTACGGGGCAGACAAGAAGAGTAATGAATACACCTTTCGGACAAATGCAGACTCAAACGGTTTGTGGCGCCTGCGGAGGTACGGGAAGAGTTGCCGATCATATCCCTCCCGGAGCTAACAATCAGGGATTGATAAAAGTAGAAGAAGAAGTATCCATTAAGATTCCGGCAGGAGTAAGAGAAGGAATACAATTACAGGTAAGAGGAAAAGGAAATGACGCCCCTTTCGGAGGTATTCCCGGAGATCTGATCGTTGTTATTGAAGAAATTGAAGATGAAAACCTAAAACGAGAAGGAGATAATCTTCATTATGAACTATATATATCTGTTCCGGAAGCTATTTTAGGTACTAGAAAAGAAATTCCTACGGTGACGGGAAAAGTAAAAATAACGGTGGAAGCCGGAACTCAATCAGGAAAAATCCTCAGACTGAAAGGAAAAGGATTGCCACAAGTTCATGGCTATGAACATGGAGATCTATTCATTCATGTAAATGTCTGGACACCTGACCCCGGCAAACTGACAAAAGAACAAAAAGAATTTTTTGAGTCCATGGTGGGGAATGAACATTTTTCTCCTAAGCCGACAAAAAACGACAAAACTTTTTTTGAAAGAATAAAAGACATTTTTTCCTGAATAAAAACAAAAATAGCGACCTATGTGAATAACTCTTTCTGAAATACAGTTCAGGAGGAAATTCACGGGGTTTGCATTTGATGCCTGAATCTGAGTTTTCGGAAGCATGCCCGTTTGGGTTTCTATAAAAGGAATAGACAATTATCCTTACAGGAACAGGATTTTCGTTAGGCATTTTAATCTCAGGGCTATTCCTTTTACTTTTCCTATATCAACATAATTTAGGAAATATTTGCAAAATCAAAAATATTGAGTAAATTTACTATTTGTATTGAGTAAATTCGAAATATATGTTTGAACGTCCTTATTTGAAGTTGGTTAAAGCAAGAATTGAAGAGCCTAGAAAGTTTATTCAGGTTATTCTGGGACCTCGCCAAGTGGGTAAAACTACTATGGTAACCCAACTTTTGTCAAAATCATCCATCCCAAACTTGTATGAATCTGCTGATGCCATTTCGGCAACAAATTCCGCATGGTTAATGCAGCTGTGGGAGTCTGCCCGGTTGCGATTAAAAGCATCAGAAGCAACAGAATTCTTGTTGGTAATAGATGAGATACAAAAGATCGATAATTGGAGTGAAGTTGTAAAGCGGCAATGGGATAAGGATACTCGTGAAAACATCAATATCAAAGTAATTCTACTAGGATCTTCCCGTCTGTTAATTCAGAAAGGATTAACGGAATCTTTAGCCGGTCGGTTTGAAACTCTGTATTTAGGACATTGGTCTTACCCGGAAATGCATGAAGCGTTCGGATGGAGCATACAGCAATATGTTTACTTTGGTGGGTATCCGGGATCGGCAACTCTGATCAGAGATAAAGAACGTTGGGGAAACTACATAAAAGATTCCCTTATTGAAACAAGCATCTCAAAAGATATTTTGATGCTGACACGGGTTGATAAACCTGCTTTGCTGAAACGATTATTTGAGTTGGGCTGTTTGTATTCAGGTCAGATTCTTTCTTATACAAAAATTATGGGACAACTTCAGGATGCAGGAAATACAACGACTTTGGCCAATTATTTGAAACTATTATCAGACTGTGGTTTATTAGGTGGTTTAGATAAGTATGCCAGAGACATAATTCGCAAGCGTGGTTCTAGTCCGAAATTTCAAGTGTATAACAATGCCTTGATTACAGCTCAGAGTGACCAGACCTATGAAAAAGCAATCATCAATCCCGAATTGTGGGGACGGTTGGTAGAATCTTCTGTCGGAATCCATCTGATTAATCATTCTATTTCCGAAAGGTATAATCTCTATTACTGGCGAGAGGGTAATTATGAAGTTGACTTTGTCTTGGAAAAAGGAGATAAAGTAATTGGACTTGAAGTGAAAAGCGGGATGAAAGCGGAAAATGCAGGTATGAGAGTTTTTGCGGAGAAGTTTCATCCTGAAAAGGTGTTGCTTGTTGGAACCGGTGGAATTCCTTATGATGAGTTTTTGAAAATTAATCCAAAAGCACTGTTTTAAAAATAAGTTTTAAAATTAACCTGCTGGTTTTTAGATCTCGAGTTCTATGTATGCCGGAAGAACATGCCGAATGGAAAAGAACGGTAAGTCAGCAAGAAACGGGTTTTCGTTATATAACCACATAACGTACCTTTGTTTAAAGATCAATAAGAACGAATAGAATGAACTCACAAGAAAGGCTGGATTATGCACGTATTGCCGAGGCTATCGAATATATCAGGGAGAACTTTAAACGCCAGCCGGCTTTGGAAGATGTTGCCGGCAAAGTTTGTTTAAGTCCGGCTCACTTTCAGCGGCTGTTTACCGCTTGGGCGGGTGTCAGTCCCAAGAAATTTCTGCAATATATCAGCATTGAATATGCCAAAAAAGTTTTGAAGGAAAGCACCTTATCTGATGTGGCTTTTGAAACGGGACTTTCAGGGACAAGCCGTTTGCACGACTTGTTTGTCAATATTGAAGGAATGACACCCGGAGAGTATAAGAACGGCGGCGAAAGTCTTTCAATCAATTACAGTTTTGTGGAGAGCCCGTTTGGGGATATTATAGTGGCGGCCACTCCCAAAGGGATCTGCCATATGGCATTCGCTGATAATCCGACAGATGCTTTCCGTGTCTTGAAAGAAAGATTTCCAAATGCCCGATATTTCCAAAAGGTGGATGCCATACAGCAAAGCGCCATATTTATTTTCACGCAAGACTGGGGTAAGCCGGACGAAATAAAGCTGCATCTTAAAGGAACGGATTTCCGGTTGAAAGTATGGGAAACCTTATTGAAAATACCGGCAGGAAGATTAACTACTTACGGCGATATTGCTTCAAAATTGAATAATCCGAATGCTTCACGTGCCGTAGGAACCGCTATTGGTGATAATCCTGTGGCTTTTCTGATTCCTTGTCATCGCGTTATTCGTTCGTCAGGGGAGTTAGGCGGATACCGTTGGGGACTTACCCGTAAAGCGGCTATTATTGGCTGGGAAGCCGCCAAAAATACCAGATGACAGAATCAGTATACAAAAGTTCTTCGGATGCCGAATGTTCGAAAAGAAGGAAACCGACAGGTTGAAAGAAGTTAAAAATTCTATAATCCAGATGTTATTTTTTGGCTTAAATGAGGAAAATATCTTTATATCTTTAAATAGTTATAATTTTTATCTTTATAGTTTAATTTTAAAATACTTACTTTTACTTAATAAAAGTTCTGAATATGAAAATTTTAATCATAGAGGATGAACCTGAACTCAGAAACGTTTTGCAGCAATCTTTGGAAAAAGAATTGTTTATCGTAGAAACTGCCAAAGATTACAAATCCGGGCTGGATAAAATTATTTCCTTTGATTATGATTGTATCTTGTTAGATATTATGCTCCCCGACGGAAGCGGAATGGACTTACTCAAAGATCTGAAAAAAGAGGGTAAAAGTGATTCTGTAATTATTGTTTCGGCTAAAGGCTCTCTTGATGATAAGGTTGCCGGACTTGATTTAGGGGCAGACGATTATCTCTCCAAGCCCTTTCATCTGGCAGAATTGCATGCCCGAATAAAATCTGTTTTACGAAGAAACAACCATAATGGTCAACAATTACTCCAATGGAATAATGTAAGTCTGTCTCCTGAAAACAGGACGGTTTTGGTAAATTCCCAATCGTTAAGTTTAAATAAGAAAGAATTTGACCTGTTATACTATTTCATGATAAATCCGAATCGATTAATTACCAAAATCTCTATTGCCGAACATGTTTGGGGTGATTATACCGATGAGGCGGATAATTTGGATTTTGTTTATTCGCAGGTGAAAAACTTACGTAAGAAATTAAAAAACGTAAATGCGGAAATAAATATTCAGGCTGTATATGGTATGGGATATAAAATGAGTTAATTTTATCGGAATGAGACTGCATAATTATACACTTAAATATCTGACATTTGCCCTTCTGATCATTATAGCGGTTTGGGCTGCCATTTTTTATGCATATATTCTGGATGAGGTCTATGACAATATCGATGACGGTCTTAAGAACTCAAAGTTGGAGATTATTAATGAGTCGTATAGGAATTCTGAAATATTGAAAACCAAGGAATTCGGTATCAATCATTTTCGTATTACTCCTCTTCCGCCGGGAAAATATTCTCCTAAAAATCAAATTCAAACCACTATGGAATATTTAGGGTTTGATGATGAAGATGAGCCTGTACGTATTTTGACCACTACTTTTTATGATAAAGAAGGAAATCCTTATAAACTGGAAATAAAAACCTCTATGATTGAAGAGGATGATTTGTTAAAAGATTTGGGAACAGCCCTTATTGCTTTATACATAACGCTTATCCTCAGTATTTCTATTTTAAATTACATTCTGCTTAAAAAAGTATGGAAATCTTTTTATAATTTACTTTCTAAGCTGAAAAAATACACATTAGGATCTAAAGGGAAATTTATATCTCCCAATACTAAAGTTAAGGAATTCCGGGATTTGGAAGAGGAGATTGAAAAAATGGTATCCAGAAATGAAAATACTTTTACTCAACAAAAGGTATTTATCTCCAATGCGGCTCACGAATTGCAAACCCCTCTGGCTATTTCCATCAATAAATTGGAACTATTGGCGGAAAATCCCCAGATCACTGAAAAGCAAATGGAAGAAATTACTTCCATCCATAATACTTTAACCCGATTGGTGAGATTAAACAAATCTTTACTTATGCTGACCCGGATTGAAAACAATCAATTCTCGGAGAAAGAAAATTTATCTTTCAATGAAATTATAAAAAACAGTATTAAAGAATTTTCGGATTGGACTCAACATAAAAATATTAAAGTAACTTTTGAAGAAAAAGGGATATTTTTGATGGAAATGGATAAAGGATTAGCCATCACTTTAATTAATAATCTACTAAGAAATGCCATTATACATAACTATAGTTCCGGAAATATTTCATTGATCATTTCTTCCGATTCTTTTACTATCAGCAATACCAGCCATCAGTTTGCGTTAGACTCGGAACAGATCTTCAACCGCTTTTACAGAAGTACCACCAATCCCCAGTCTACAGGTCTGGGACTGGCTTTGGTAAAAACCATCATTAATTGTTATTCGGAATTATCCATAGAATACTATTATGATGGTTTACAAAATTTTAAAGTTTTTAAAATAGGTTAGATTTTCCTAATTCTTTCCCAAATCTGATTTTACTTTTGTTTCATAATCTAAAAATAGTTATAGTTATGAAAATAAAAAGAATCCTATTTGGCGTTGTATTTAGTGCTTTGCTCATTGTTTTGTCAACTACATTTTTAAAAGCACAGGATATTATTATAACAAAGAACGAACTTCCTAAGACCGCACAAAATTTTATTGATAAATATTTTGGCAGTTATACGATAGGTCATATTATAAAAGACAATGATGTATTTTCCGTAGACTATGAAGTAAACTTCACGAACGGAATGGAAATCAAATTTGATTCTAACGGTAATTGGGAAGAAGTTGACGGAGAACATCAGGCAATACAAACCGGATTCATCTCCGAAAAGATTATCGATTATGTAAATAAACACTTCCCCAATACCCAAATTACAAAAATAGAAAAGAAAACTTTCAGACAAGAAGTTAAAATTTCTAACGGACTTGAATTGATATTTAATTCCTCCGGTAATTTTATAAGAATAGATGATTAATACGTAATACTTACCATTATTAAAAATACAGTAAAAATGAAAAAATTATTCTTATTCCTAGGTATCATTTCTCTGACTACCTTAAATTTCATCTCTTGTAATAGTGATGATGTTTCCGACCGATCATCAATCACGCCCGATGCTCTTCCTTCCGCTGCGAAAACCTTTGTATCCGGTTATTTCTCTAATGCCGCCATTAAATCCGCCACACAAAGTACCGTCCCGAATATTCATAATTCGATGTACAAAGCATTTTTAAGTAACGGTTTTGAGATTGATTTCGACAAGAACGGCAATTGGACTGAGATTGAAAGCGAAAACGATCAGGCGATTTCCGAAAGCTTTTTATCCGAAGAAATCCCCGAGATCTACAATTATGTAAAATCTAATTATCCTTCGAACCGGATCGTTGCCATAGAAAAAGAACATTATGGTTATTCCGTAGAGTTAAATAACGATATTGATCTGATCTTTAACCAAAATCAGGAATTTGCAGGTATTGACCCCGATGACAACGACAATGAAACAATCATCAGCTATACGGCATTGCCTCAAAATGCGCAGGAATTTGTAAGTTCTGCTTTTGTCAACGCACAATATGTTGTGGTAAAAAAAGAAGTTGAACATGGAATAACGACTTACAAAGCATATTTATCTACCGGATATAAAGTAGAGTTTAATGCCTCCGGAAGCTGGACTGAAGTTGAGGGCAAAGCCAACTCGGCTATTCCTTCAACGATTATACCTTATCCTATACAAACATATGTTTCAAACAACCATGCCGGATACAACATAAGCTCCATAGAAAAAGAAATTTACGGATATAAAATAGAAGTTGTTAAAGGGAGCATTGATATAGATCTAAAATTTGATTCAGAAGGAAGCTTTATGGGTGTGGATGATTAAAGAAATACATCTATACCTGAACTAAGCGAGAGAGGTGTTCCAAAAGTCGGAACACCTCTTTTTCATGTCTTTTTTCCGAATCTGTTCTGAGGACGGTTTCAAAAAGAAAGGAAAAATGGGAAATAATTAGTTTTTCTAGAATTAAAATAATAATATATTGATAATGAATAATGTAATAATAAGCAATTAAGATAAATTAAAAATAGTATACAAAGAATTTGTGTATAAAAGGTATTTAACATTATATTTACAACATTAGAAATAAATACAAACACAAATTTTATGAAAAAGATCTTATTGACTGCTTTAAGCAGTGTTGCTCTCTGTCTTTCTTTTGTTGCATGTTCTGGTGATGATGATTCAACCCCAGCCGTAACCCTAACCCCTCCAAACAGTGAAAAATTGATTGGTAAATGGGTTGGTACTCAGATATTGGCTTTAGATGCTGACGGAAAGGTTGTTTCTGATGAGTCTAAATATTTCCCTTGTCCTTCGAGTATTGAATTTAAAGCTGGCGGAGTTTTAGGACGAACATTTTATGATTACGAATACGATTTCGAGGAGAAAAAAAGCATTTGTGAGCCGAAAATTGGAAGTGGAAAGTGGGGGGTCGATGGAAAAATTCTTACTATAGAATTCAATGATGTTGAAGAAGGTGAAGAACCAATTACAATATTTACAATAGAAACCTTATCTGATAATGTTCTTAAACTTGATATACCACTGTCAGAGGATCTGGCTACAGAATATAGCCCCAATGTTGTTAAGTTGCGGCATGTTCTCGAAAGGTTATAATTCAAAAAATTAAGAATAAAGTTATAAGAGGCTGACCAAAAAGATTAGCCTCTTTTTTATATCTTTTTTCTCTTGAATCTGTTCTGAGGACGGTTTCAAAAAGAAAGGAAAAACGGAAGATAATTAGTTTTTCTGGAATTAAAATAATAATATATTGATAATGAATAATGTAATAATATGCGATTCAGATAAATTAAAAATAGTATACAAAGAATTTGTGTATAAAAGGTATTTAATATTATATTTACAACATTAAAAGTAAATACAAACACAAATTTTATGAAAAAGATCTTATTAACTGCTTTAAGCAGTATTGTTCTATGTCTTTCTTTTGCTGCATGTTCCGGCGATGATGATTCAACCCCAGCCGTAACCCCAACCCCTCTAAACAGTGAGAAATTGATTGGTAAATGGTATCATGAAAAAGAGTTAGCTTTAGATGCTAACGGAAAGGTTGTTTCTGTTGATTCTCTAAATCTATCTTATTTTGTAAACCTAGGTCCTAACGGAAGCTTTATTTCTATTGATTCCATATCTTGCCCTTCGAGTATTATTGATTTTAAAGCTGACGGAACTTGGGAAAATACACATTATGAATACCGTCAAGGCAAATGTGAGCCGGAGATTGGAAATGGAAAGTGGAGTGTCAATGGAAATACTCTCACTGTGGAAAACAATGATGTTGAAGAAGGAGAAGAAGAAATTGAAACTGTTGCAATAACAAAATTATCTGATGATACTTTTGAAATTGAAATACCACTTTCAAAAGGCTTCGCAGGAGATTATAAACCCAATGTTGTTAAGTTACGGAATGTTTATAAAAAATTATAATCCAAAGAACTAAGAATAAAGCTATAAGAGGCTAACCTTTTTGTCAGCCTTATTTTTATGCTTTTTTCGAGGTCTGTTTTGAAAACGGTTTCAAAAAGAAAGAAAAAATGGAAGGTGAAATTAATCATTTTTTGAATTAAAATCACAATATATTGATAATGAATAATGTAATAATAAACAATTTAGGTAACTCAAAAAACAGTATACAAAGAATTTGTGTATAAAAGGTATTTAACATTATATTTACAACATTAAAAGTAAATTATAAACACAAATTTTATGAAAAAGATCCTATTAACTGCTTTAAGCAGTATTGTTCTCTGTCTTTCTTTTGCTGCATGTTCCGACGATGATGATTCAACCCCAGCCTCTTCAGAAAATGTAATCCTATCCCCTCCAAACAGTGAGAAATTAATTGGTAAATGGGTTTATGAGAAAGAGTCAGCTTTAGATGCTGACGGAAAGGTTGTTTCTATTTATTTTGGAGATAAATGCCCTTCGACTGTTGTGGATTTTAAAGCTGACGGAACTCTTGTAGAGACAGTTTATTTTTACGATGATATGAAAGATGTTTGTGAGCCGGATACTCTAAATGGAAAGTGGAGTATCAATGGAGATACTTTTACTGAAGAAAATAAATACACTGAAGTAGGAGAAGGAATTTCAAAACACACAATAATAAGGTTATCTGATGATACCTTTGAAATTGAAGCACCATTGCCAAAATACTTAGCAGGAGATTATAAACCCAATGTTGTTAAGTTGCAATATATTCTCAAAAAATTATAATTCAAAATAATTAAGAATAAAGTTATAAGAGGCTGACCGAAAAGGTTAGCTTTTTTTATGTTTTTTCTCAAATCTGTTCTGAGAATAGTTTTAAAAAGAAAAAACAAGATAAAATCAATTATTTTTGTAATTAAAATAATGATGTCTTGATAATAAATAATTCATATAGCTAAAAAACAGTGTAAAAAATTATATATAAAAGATATTTAATTATTATATTTGCAACGTTAAAAGTAAATACAAACACAAATCTATGAAAAAGATCCTATTAACTGCTTTAAGCAGTATTGCTCTCTGTCTTTCTTTTGTTGCATGTTCTGGTGATGATGATGATTCAACCTCAGTCGTAACTCCAACCCCTCCAAATAGTGAGAAATTGATTGGTAAATGGACTTATGTGAAAGAGTTAGCTTTAGATGCTGGTGGAAAGGTTGTTTCTGTTGATTCTCTAAATCAATATTACATTATAAACTTCGGTCCTAACGGAGTTTCTATTGATTCCATATCTTGCTCTTCGAGTATTATTGATTTTAAAGCTGACGGAACTTTTGTAGAGACAGATTATTCTTACAATGAGAAAAAAGGTGCTTGTATACCGGATACTGTAAATGGAAAGTGGAGTATCAATGGAGATACTTTCACTATGGAAAACAATGATGTTGAAGAGGGAGAAGAATCAATTGTAATATTTACAATAGAAACCTTATCTGATAATGTTTTTAAAATTGATATACCACTATCAAAAGACTTCGCATCGGATTATAAGCCCAATGTTGTTAAGTTGCGACATGTTCTCGAAAGATTATAATTCAAAGAACTAAAAATAAAGTTATAAGAGGCTGACCAAAAAGGTTAGCCTTTTTTCATGCCTTTTCCCCGAATCTGTTCTGAGAACGGTTTCAAAAAAGGAAAGAACGGGAGATAATTAATTGTTTTTGAAATTAAAATAATAATGTGGTGATAATGAATAATGTAATAATAAGCAATTAAGATAAATTAAAAATAGTATACAAATAATTTGTGTATAAAAGGTATTTAGCATTATATTTACAACATTAAAAGTAAACACAAACACAAATTTTATGAAAAATATCTTATTAACTGCTTTAAGCAGTGTTGTTCTCTGTCTTTCTTTTGTTGCATGTTCCGGCGATGATGATTCAACCCCAGCCGTAACCCCAACCCCTCCAAACATTGAAAAATTGATTGGTAAATGGTATCATGAAAAAGAGGTAGCTTTAGATGCTAACGGAAAGGTTGTTTCTGTTGATCCTGAAGATTCTGAAGATAACACCTGCTCTCCGAGTACTGTTGATTTTAAAGCTGACGGAACTTATGAAGATGTATATTATTCTTACTATGAGTTAGAAGATAATTGTGAGTCGTATACTGGAAATGGAAAGTGGAGCATCAATGGATATACTTTCACTTTAGAATACGAAGGAGAAGAAGAAGAAAAAGATAAATCAGGAGGAAGTATAATATATACGATAATAGAGTTATCTGATAATACTTTTGAAATTGAAACACCACTGTCAAAAGATATAGCTGCAGATTATAAACCCAATGTTGTTAAGCTACGGCAAGTTTTCAAAAAATTATAATTCAAAGAATTAAGAATAAAGTTATAAGAGGCTGACCGAAAAGGTTAGTCTCTTTTTTATGCCTTTTTTTCTCGAATCTGTTCTGAGAACGGTTTCAAGTATTCAACTCTTGGAAAGTTAATTTTACCTTTTGGGCAGTTTCAAATTATACACTTGCAATGAGATTGTCAGGTACTAGTGATATGGCATCCCTGTAATTTAAGTTAGTAGTGAAGCTATAAATAAGGTAAAGTCGGTGATATCCCCTTCAACACTTCCTTTTTCTATGGCTTTCATATACTCCCGGCGTCTTTCAACAGGCACTATTGTCCAGTTATACCCTCCGGATAGTAACATCGTGTTCATTAAAAAACGCCCCATTCTTCCGTTGCCATCCATGTAAGGATGGATGTATACAAATATGAAGTGCCCCAATATTGCACGAACACGGGCATCAGGCTCTTCTTTAAGTAAATCGAAAAGAACAGGCATTGCATCCCGCACGGCTTCCGGATTTAAGGGCGTATGTAATGAACCGCGAATATATACCTGTCCTATACGATATCCGGTCAGGTCTTCCGGCTTTAATATTCCGGCAGCAACACTCGGAGCAAAAAGTTCTCTGTACCATATTCTATGATCAATTTCTATAGTATCTCCCGGATTTCCGCTTTCTAAAATGCGCCTGATGCTGTTTTTGACCGACTCAAAAGCCTGATAGTAACCACGAGCCGCCATTGCACTTTTTTGTTCTGCATCGCTGCTGTCTGTATCCGGCTGCCAATTTCCGCTCTTCACTTTCTCAATTAAGTCATCTGTGACCCTGTATCCCTCTATAGAAAGCGAATGGTAAGCATCTAGCTTATACTGAGCTTCAATATTTTTCATACACGCCTCAATATCAGTATATACATTATTAGTCTCGGGAAAATTTACCATTACGATTTTCCGCATCTTGCTCCACATTAGTTTTAAACGAGCTGCGTAGGGCGATGTTACGCGGAAGTAAGAAAGGGTTGTTTGATCCTCAAACGGATCTTCTTCTCGAATATCATATCCGAGACTTTTCATCGTTCCGATAATTTCATCTGCCGCCATCGTATGTCCGATATTGCGGAAAGCTCCGGCAAGCCGTCCGGCTTTTGTTGTTTGTCCTTTCTCCAGTAAAATTTTCAATACGTCAAAGGCATCCGGGATCAATGCCAGACAGGTACGTGCGGTAACACTGTCCAGCCTGAAGAAATCGGGACTGCATTCTGTCAGTGCTTCCGGTAAGGAATAGAGATTTAAGCCGAATTGCGGCTCCGTGTAAACAGGATTTGCTAAAGAGGCTTTAATATCAAGCAACGATGTTCCGTGCAAGAGTTCCGTTACATTATTAGACCCTTTGGGGGAACGTATGATAACCTGAGCGGGCACAATCCGGTTACCACTGTGTATGGACAGAGAATGGGCGGGAGTTAGACACCAGTCTTTTCCAAAACGCGAATTGCAGTATCCGGCAATAAAATACCAATAAGAAGTGTACCAATTTGTTGTGTCGCCCGAAACGTTATCCGGGCGGGAAGAAATATACCACCCCTTCATTACTTCCTGAAGAAATCCGTTTGCAATCAATCTTTCCAGATGAACCCGGGTAACTTCAGAAGACTTCACTATTGCAAACCCGTTTTCGTTCTGTAATCCCTGTAATATTTTCAGCGATTCCGCTAATTTTTCCTGAACTGTTGCCATTCCCTTTTAATATTATATATCTATCCCTGATTCTTTACGTATTTTAATAACAAGACGTACATTTGTTAGTTTATTATGCTGGATATATATTAGTTTATTACGCTGTGATTTTATTAGTTTATTATGCAAATATACATTATTTTAAATGAAAGAGTATAAATATTTCCCATAATTGTTGTACCGGTGATCATAAAAACTTCTACCTTGAAATTGAAATTCAGGGAGGAAAAAATAGGAAATAATTAATTATTTCTGGAATTAAAATAATAATATATTGATAATGAATAATGTAATAATAAGTAATTTAGATAAATTAAAAATAGTAAAAAAATTGTGTATAAAAGACATTTAACATTATATTTACAACAGTAGAAATAAATACAAACACAAATTTTATGAAAAAGATCCTATTAACTACTTTAAGCAGTATTGTTCTCTATCTTTCTTTTGTTGCATGTTCCGGCGATGATGATTCTACCTCGACCCCTGAAAATGTAATCCCATCTTCTCCAAACAATGATAAATTAGTTGGTAAATGGGCTTATACTCAGATGTTAACTTTAAATGCTAAAGGAAAAACTGTTTCTACTTATAATGCTTACGGAAAGGCTGTTTCTATTTACGATGCTAACGGAAAGATTGTTTATACTTATCCTGAAAATAAAGAACCTTGTCCTCCGATTGCTATTGAATTTAAAGCTGGCGGAGTTTCGGAAAGAACAATTTATGGTTTAAATGAGGATGATACTTGTTATCCAATTCTTGAAAAAGGGAAGTGGAATATCAAAGGAGATGTTTTTATTTTAGAAAACATATATACTGAAGAATATGGATACAATTCAATATATACACTAGTAACCTTATCTAATGATACTTTAGAATATGAAGAACCAATATCAAAGAAGATGGCTACACTTTTTGATCCCAGTGTCGTTAAGTTTCGACATGTTTACAAAAAATTAAATTCAAAGAATTAATAATAAAATTATAAGCTGCATTGAAAAATACTGTTTTATATATTCATATTATATACTTGTATCACACTGATCTTATGATTTCGAATAATACTTATGAAAAAGAAAATACACTGTTTTAGTCTTACATTTTTCTGTATCTTAGGTTTTTCAAACCTTACAGCTCAAACCGGTTCGGCTTCCGTTTTTGTTAATGCCCGGGCACAACAGGATAAAATCGTAATCCGTTGGGCTGTAGATGCACCTGTTGAGTGGCAAAAATCCAATAAGAACGGATTTGTTTTGTATAAAATGCTGATCAAACAAAATGAGAAATTGGTTGATAATCCGGAAAGAAAACAGATTTCTGTCCTCAAGGCAGAGCCTTTGGAAAAGTGGATGGATTTTATCCAAAAAGACAATTATGGAGCCATCATTGCACAAGCATTGTATGGGGAGTCTTTTGAAGTGGAACAGAAAAGCAAAAGTAAGGTTGCCGCAATCATAAATATGGCGGAAGAACTTAGTCAGCGTCATTCTTTCGCTCTTTTTGCCGCGGACTTATCTTTTGAAGGAGCTTTAAAAGCCGGATGGGGATATGTGGACAAAGAGGTGAAAAAAGGTGAGGTATATGCTTATCAGGTTGAAGCTTACCAAATGTCCAATGTCAATCCCGGCGCTTATATGATCGGACTTTCCGATTACGAAGAATTACCAAAGGTAAGTGACTTTACTGCAATTCCTGATGACGGACAGGTAATGCTGTCGTGGGGAATTGAACGTCTGAAAAATACGTATACCTCCTATATGATAGAGAGATCGGAAGACGGCAAGAACTATACACCCGTATCATCGACCACTATTGTAGATGTCAGTTCCAACAGTGAAAAAAGCTCCAAGCAGATGTTTTTCGGGAATAAACTGGAGGCAAATAATAAAGAGTATTATTTCAGAATATACGGAATCAACTCGTTTGGTGAAAAAGGCCCCTATTCCGATGTGATCAAGACACAGGGACTGCCCTCTGTTATTGTCGCTCCGAGAATTATAAACTACACTGTTCCGAATTCGGAAGAAGTGGAATTAGAATGGGAATTTCCGAAAGAAGAAGAGAAAAATATCAAAGGGTTTGAACTGTACCATGCAGAAAAAGATTTATCTGACTATAAAGCAGTGGCAAAAGAAATTGATAGAACTCAAAGAAAATACCGATACAAAGGACTGGCTTCCTCCAATTATTTTAAAGTTGCCGTTTTGGACAATCAAGACCGAAAGCTTTTGTCCCAAAGTGCTTTGGTGCAGCCCGTTGATTCTGTTCCTCCTGCAAAACCGCTTGGATTGGAAGGGAAAATAGACAGCCTCGGGCATGTTGTGTTGAAATGGAAAGCAAACTCCGAAAAGGATATGGCAGGATACAGAGTGTTGCGTGCCAATGCGGAAAATGAAGAGTTTGTCGATTTGTTTAATCGGATTGTTCCTGAAACGATTGCAAAAGACAGCGTGAGCTTTGCGATTTCTAACAAGAAAGTATATTACAGACTTATTGCGGAAGATTTAAGATACAACCGGTCTGAATTTTCCGAAATATTGGTTATCGAAAAACCGGACAGAATAGCTCCGACTGCCCCTGTATTTAAGAACTATGAAACAGTTGGCGGCAAAAATACTCTGGTTTGGATCAATAGTTCCAGTGATGATATAGAAAAACATTATCTTAAGAGAAGATTGAAAGGAGAAATAACCTGGACGGATATTGGTTCTTTTACAAAAAATGAAACACAATACACAGATGAAAGTACGGAAGCGGACAAAACCTATGAATATCTTATTCAGGCAAAAGACAAGTCAGGATTGTGGTCTTCGGAAGAAAGTTCTGTGCTCACCATAACGACACTGGACAACACGCCCGTTGCCGTACTGAAGAACGTAGAGCTGGTGATCGACAGAAATAAGAAAACGGCAAGCCTGTATTGGAACTACGATACAAAATACACTGTCAGTGAAATTCAGATATATAAAAATAAAAAAGGAGAAAAACCTTCGTTATGGAAAGTTTTGGACGGGAAATTTCTATCCATAACCGACAAGGATCTGAATATGAACACCGAATACGAATATTATCTTCTGCCCTATATCGATTCACAAAAACCGGCAAAAGGTGAGAAATTAAATTTAACTTATTAATTTTTGTTTATATGAAAAAACTATATATATTTTTCTTTCTTTTTATAAACCTGTTGTCAGTTAAAGCTCAACTACATATATATGGTGAAGCATATTATGTTGCAAGAGTTAACGGTTGGTCTTCTTTTGGTGGAAGCACCTGTGGTAAGGGTATTACAGGGGGGTTACAATGGATAACTGCTATCTATGAAAATGGGGGTCATCATACGTTTGTTAAGGGAAATACGGATTATCCACACAGTGGACACGGATTGAAAGGTGCTAATTATGATGAATCTGTCAAGTTTTATGAAAACAATAAGATTACAAAAATTGCAGTTAAAACCACTCGTCGGGATGAGAAAAAGATATTAGGAATAGGGTTAGATTGTAAAGATACAGATTATAGGGAAACTAATCCTCCAGTACCAATAGATACAATGTGTATCCAAAAATTTTTCGACTATAGTCATTATGGATTAAATCAAGAAGTTCTTTTTGATTATTCCGTTAAACCTGAAGTTAATTTAAAAATAACTAATCCGATACAGGATGTCTTGGGATATGATCATAATTTGATTGTTTCTCCAATAGGAATCACCAGCACCAAGAAAGCAATCAATGACTCCTTTTTCAAATGGCAGTATAAAGAGGCTTCCAGTTCTGTTTGGGTTGATTTGCCGGCTAAGGTTCAATATAAAAACTATCTTAACATAAAAGCTTCGGATTTCTTACCTACGAGTCTCATCGGGAAGAACGTACAATTAAGAGTGGATATGGGGTGTAACCAATCGGTACCAATTACTTTTTCACTGAGAAGATCCTCACCGAAAGTCATCAATCAGGGGACACCGGTAAAAACAACCTGTTTTGATACCAACGACGGACAACACCGCATATATTTTGACAGACCGCTTGACAGCAGCGCTAAGGAGTACATCAGCATCGGATTGACCAATGCCAATACAAAACAGCCTGTTCCAATAAGTTTCACGAATATCACCAAATTGGATTCGGATAACTCATTTAATCTCACAGGACTTCCCGCCGGAACGTATACACTGAAAATTGTCGGGAAATACAACGGCATAGATACCTATTCCGAGACCACAACTACTCCGGTAACCTTTACAATAGAAAGAAATCCACCGGTAGATTTTTCAATCAGCAAAACCGATGTGTACTGTTATAAGGGAACCGACGGGCGGATACAAATTAGTGCATCGGGAGGGACACTGAAAGGCTATCAATACCAGTTAAACGGAGGGAAATGGATTCCTTTTTCCACTTTGTCATCCACCACTCATACCATTAACGGATTATCGGAAGGCATCCATACCATAAAGGTCAGAGACGGAAATAACTGTATTGCCAAAGTTCAAACCGTCAAGAATGGAGAAATTCAACTGGGAGCGGAAAAACAACTCAGCCTTACCCTTACAGCGCCGAAGGAACCGTTAACGGTTGCTTACACCTTGATTCAGGAGCCTACGTATAATGGAGCTTCTAACGGAAAGTTAGTGGCAAAAATTGATGGAGGAACTATTTTCGATAACAATACGTATGGGTTTGAATGGAAGAATGAGCAGGGACAAACCATTCCGGCTACCACCCAATTTACATCCGGATCTTTCTACATTACCTTAAAAAACATTCCTGCGGGAATATATTATTTAACCATTCGGGATAAAAATTATACAAATGCTACCGATAAGGTCAATTGTACCATCATAAAATCGAAGAAAGAACTTACCCAGCCGGCTCCCCTTGTAGCATCCATCAAATTGGTACAGCCTATTTCCTGTCATGTTAACAATGAATTTGGGAATGCCGCCGATGTACAACCCAAGGATGGACAGCGTGACGAATCCCAGAATGGTATTTTGAAAGTAGAGGTAACGGGAGGAAAACCGTTTACCGGAACTCAAAATGGAGGGAAACCCTACAAATATACCTGGAAGAAAAAGAATTCCGCCGGTGTATGGGTGACTTTATCCCACACGGAAGATACCTTACCACAGCTTTCCGATGGAAATTATGCCGTGAATGTGGAAGATGCCAACGGAATTATTATTGGAGTTTACCAAAACAATGCATTGGTTAAAGCGACCGATGTTACCTATTACTTACAACAACCCGAAAAGTTAAAATTAAGTTTAAAAAGTAAGCCGGTCACCTGTTTCGGTGGTGATGGATATGCTCAGGCAATTGTGACGGGAGGAACAGCGCCTTATACTTATGTCTGGTCAAATGGAAAAACAACAAACGAGATCACGGGACTTGCTGCGATGTCTTACTTTGTAACCGTTACCGATGCCAGAGGCTGTTCCGTTCAGGGAACAGTTGTAGTGTCACAACCCGAAAACATAAAAATAACGGAGACTATAACACCTTTACTCTGCCACAATGCTTCGAATGCTTCCATAAAAGTAAACGTTACAGGCGGAACAGCTCCCTATTCTTTCCTTTGGAATAACGGAGCAAAGACCGGTACGATCACGAATCTGAGTGCAGGGAATTATACCGTAACCATTACTGACGCTCAGGGATGTTCTTACAAAAAATCGTACATCATAGAAAATCCTAAAAAGATCAGCATCAATTTAGGAGAAGACCGCACGCTGTGCAACGGACAAACACTGGAATTGGACGCAACCATTGCCGAGCCGGGAACACAATACAAATGGACTTCTGATAAAGGATTTAAAGCCTCACAACCTAAGGTGGTTCTATCTGATGCCGGAACTTATACGGTTACCGCCGTAACCCCCAAAGGATGTGTGATCACGGATGCAATAACCATTCTTAACACAAATTTTGCTATTGATTCCGAGTTTTTGCTGACGACACAGGCGTATGCAAATGAGGAGGTTGTGCTGGTCAATGTCAGCAATCCGAAAGGACAAACCACGGAATGGATCATTAAAGATTCGGATGTCGAAGTTATTGAAGAAAGCACGGACTATGTTACGCTGCGTTTCCCTCAGGAAGGAGTCTATACGATTACTTTAAAGCAGACCCAAGGCGGCTGTTATAAGCTATACGACAAAGAAATCATCGTGGAACCCAACACCGGATATTATAACCCGATTGATACCAATGCCTCTTTCATTAAAGAGTTTACCGTGACGCCTAATCCGAATGACGGAAACTTTACCGTGACTGTTGAACTGGAAAAAGAAAGCCCTGTAAAACTCCGGTTGTTTACGATAGCCGGTCAGGTAGCACAGCAGGAAAAAGATCTTCCTTCAGCCAAAGTCCACAGTGTGGATTATAATGTACAGACCAGCTCCGGAACCTATGTTCTGGTACTGGAAACGCCTTATCAGGTATTAACCAAAAAATTGATTATTTACTAAACTGAAATTCGCTTTATGACCCGATATATCCAAAAGTTATTGTTTGTGTTGCTGACATTTTTCAGCCAGCAATTATACAGTCAGCTCTACCCGGTACAGGCAGTGCCTACGGTGTTGAGTCCGTACAGCAGCAAGTTGTCGGATTACTCCAATGCGCTGGCTAACCGGATCAACCTGCAGTTGATCACCACCGACCTTTTGGTACAGAACCGTCCGGCACAGCTGCATTTAAAAATACAAGGCAATGGCATAACCGCCCAGAGCGCAGGAGTTTTATCGGGGATTCATCCGGTATATTTAAGCGGCGGGGAAATTTTAAGCCTCACCAGCGCCGAGTTGGCAGGATATTTTCGTTATCAGAACTTGCAGGGACTAACCACGACCCGCTACAGCGAACCCTTACCGGATGGAGTATACACGATATGTTTTCAGGTTTATGATCTGATGACCCGCAAATGGTTGTCACAAAACAGTTGTGCGACGATCTATCTGATGCTGAACGACCCTCCGCAGCTGAACCTGCCTTCCAATCTGGAGCAGATACCGAGCAGCGACTTTCCGAATATCGTTTTTTCGTGGACACCGAGACACATCAATGCGGTGAATGTATCGTACGACTTTGAGCTGAAAGAAATTTTGAACAACGGTTTGGAACCTGCTTTTGCCTTTGAGGTAAGTCCGTTACTGTATAAAGAGGAAGGATTGCGTACCTCTACCTTATTGTACGACATCAGCAAGCCGGTACTGATACCGGGCAAGACCTATGCCTGGCGGGTGAAGGCGATTTCCACCAGCGGTATAGCCGAAAACAGCGTATTCAAGAATAACGGTTACAGTCAGATCTATTCCTTTAAATACACAACTAATTGTACTCCACCTAGATACCTTTTAAGTGAACAGCAGAGTTCATCGATAGTAAAGCTGATGTGGCAGGGGGAAACCAGCCACCGGAAATATCATATCCAATACCGTAAGGCCAATGTGGAAAAAGCCGAATGGTTTGAAGTATTCACCATAAATACCCAAACGATCCTACAGGATCTGGAAGCGGGCTTCACGTATGAATTTCGTGTGGGAGCGAGCTGTGAATCGGAACAGTACGGAATCCCTCAGAGCTATGTATATTCCGGCATACAGACTTTCACCCTGGAGAAGGACGAAAAAGGCACCACGTCCTACAACTGCGGCATCGTGCCGAATATCAAGCTCACCAACCGTCAGCCATTGGGAGCGATGGTTGAGAACGAAACCTTTATGGCGGGGGATTTTCCGGTAAAAGTGCTGGAAGTTTCGGGAGGAAACGGAACGTTTAGCGGTAAGGGATATATTCAGGTTCCATATTTGTTTGACACCCGGATTGATGTAGTATTTGACAATGTCCACATCAACAAGGATTACCAATTGATCGACGGAGTGGTGGAAACCACCTACGACCCGAATTGGGGAAATGTGGATTATATTAATGATCTGATCGAGGTCAACCAGCAATCCGAAACCGTAAACTTCCCGATAGACAA
>JAISMV010000049.1 GCA_031276535.1 Flavobacteriaceae bacterium | reverse complement strand
GATCTGAGAAAATAATGTTATCTTTGTCATAAGAGGAATTGTTTTGTTTGGCAACCTCTAAGATACTTAGAGTTACTTAACTTATTCCTCTTTTTTGTTTTTATTTAGGACAGTAGTGAAGAAAAATCACAATAATTTCTCCCTGATATGTCTGCCTCGTTTACAATTAGTACCTTTGCAGCCTAATATTATTGTTTTTATAATTAACTCATGGGAAAAAAATCTTTGCGGGTACTTTATATGGGAACTCCCGAGTTTGCCGTAGCTCCTCTGGATGGGATTATGAAATCTGGACACGAAGTGATAGGAGTGGTGACCACGCCGGATAAACCGGCGGGAAGAGGGCAAAAGCTGACGGAATCTGCCGTAAAAAAGTATGCATTAAAATATAAGCTTCCTTTGTTCCAGCCTCAAAAAATGAAAGATCCGGAGTTTTTGGCACAAATTCAAAAATTAAATCCGGATGTCATTGTTGTGGTAGCTTTTCGTTTGTTACCCAGAGAAATTTGGGCAATGCCTCCCATCGGGACGTTTAATCTGCACGCTTCCTTGCTGCCCCGCTATAGAGGGGCTTCTCCCATTAATTTTGCTATTATAAACGGAGATAAAGAATCTGGCGTGACTACTTTTTTCATCGATGACAAAATAGACACCGGCGAGATTCTGCTTCAGGCTAAAACGGAAATTCACGAAAATGACGATGCAGGAAGTCTACACGATAAATTACAGGAAATAGGAAAAGAATTGGTGGTGAAAACGTTGGACGGATTGGCGGAAAATTCTTTAAAATCTGAAAAACAAGTAATAGAGGATGGAACTGAATATAAATATGCTCCTAAAATATTTAAAGAAGATTGTTTGATCAACTGGAATGCTCCTCTGGAAAAAATACATAATCTGATCAGGGGATTAAGCCCTTATCCGGCAGCTTTTACCCGTTTAGTGACAAATGAACAATCCAGAATTCTGAAAATATACAAGGGAAATTACAAGGAAGAAAAACATATTCTGTCCATAGGAACAGTACTGATAGAGGGAAAGAAAACCTTGAAAATAGCAGGAAAGGATGGTTTTTATTTTCCGAAGGAGGTGCAACCGGAAGGAAAAAAAAGAATGGAGATTACCGATTTTATTAACGGACTGATTGAGAAACAAAATTTACGGGTTGAATGACAAATAGTATGGTTGATTATAAAAATGTGAAACTTGTGGTTGCGGATATGGATGGAACTTTGCTTCATTCGGATTATACCTTGAATCCGGAATTTTTTGATGTATATCGTCAATTAAAAGAAATAAATGTTAAATTCATGGTTGCCAGCGGAAGACAGTATGATAGCCTGTTGCATATTTTTGAATCTATAAAGGATGAGATCTATTTTATAGCGGAAAATGGCGGAAATGTGATTTATCGGGAAAAGCAGTTATTTGCTCAGAAAATGGAACGGGAGATTATAAATGAGGTTGTAAAAACAGTTCGTGCTCTTCCAGATACGGAAATGCTTTTGTGTGGGGTGAAAAACGCGTATGTGGAAACGGCACATCCCGAGTTTGAAAAGTATGTAACACCGTATTACCCGAAAAGAAAAGTCGTTTCGGATTTATTGCAAACAGTTGATGATCAGATTGTAAAGATAGCTATTTATAATAAAACCGATTCGGAGAAGAATATTCTTCCTTATGTAGAACATTTGAAAGATAAATGTTTACTAAAAGTATCCGGAAAAAACTGGTTGGACATATCCGAAAAAAATTCAAATAAAGGACTTGCTTTAAGAAAAGTGCAGGAAATTTTACATATTTCGAAAGAGGAAACCATGGTATTCGGAGATTATTTAAACGATTTGGAAATGATGGAAGAAGGATATTTCAGTTATGCAATGGCAAATGCTCATCCTTTTTTAAAAGAAAATGCCCGATTTCAGACAAGCTCCAATGACAATGACGGCGTGCTTAAAGTTTTGAAAGAAGTAATTAAGCAAAGAGGGGAGAAGCAGTACTGATGTAACGAAACAGTGCGGAATTTATACCTGAAATCCCGAAAAGTTTTCAACCGTACCGGATCCGAGATAAAAAATCCGGCGTAGGGCAGAAATCGCATATACTAAGTCGCCGGACTCATATTATTCGTCACGTAAAACAGCGGAATTGTTATGGATCAGATCCAAAAATTGATATTCGTCTAAGATAATTACGGTTCCCAGCTGTTGGGCTTTTTTTAATTTAGATCCTGCTTTTTCTCCTACTACCAGATAATTTAAGTTTTTACTTACTGCGGATATATTTTTACCTCCGTGTTTTTCTACCATTTCTTCTGCCTGTTCGCGTGTAAAAGCAGTTAATTTTCCGGTAAATAAAAAGGTCTTTTCCCCGAGAACATCGGAAATTGCCTCTTGTGTATCTTCTGTTTCAAACTGTAACCCATACTCTCTAAGTCTTCGTATGATGTTCAAATGTTCCGGGTCGGAAAAATATTCCCGTATACTTAACGCTATTTTCTCTCCTACATCCTCTGTGTTTTCCAGTTCTTCTACAGAGGCTTTTTTGAGCCGGTCTATGGATCTGAATTCTTTTGCTAATTTTTTTGCGGTGGTTTCCCCCACGTGTCTGATACCTATCGCATACAAAACTTTTTCAAAGGGAACTTCTTTAGATTTTTCTATTCCTTCAATCATGTTTTGGGCAGATTTTTCCGCCATCCTGTCCAAATGTATTAATTGTTCTTTCTTCAATGTATAGAAATCCGCAATATCGTTTACCAGACCTTTTTCATGCAGCATTGAAACGGTCTCCGCTCCAACACTGTCTATATTCATAGCTTTTCTGGATACAAAGTGTTCTAATCGTCCGGTAACCTGTGGCGGACAGTTTTTCTCGTTAGGGCAGAAATGAGCCGCTTCTCCTTCTTCACGTATTAAAGGAGTTCCACAAGCCGGACAGTTCTTTATAAAGTCTAATTTTATGGTTCCGGGTTCTCTTTTATCGTAGTTGACATCTACAATTTTCGGAATAATTTCTCCTCCTTTTTCTACAAATACTATATCGTTGATGCGTAGATCCAGATTGGTAATAAAATCTTCGTTGTGTAAAGATGCCCGCTTTACTGTGGTTCCTGCCAGCTGTACCGGTTTCAGATTTGCTACCGGAGTAATGGTACCGGTTCTTCCTACCTGATAATCAATACTTAGTAGCTGTGTTTCCACTTTTTCCGCCTTAAACTTATAGGCAATTGCCCAGCGGGGGGATTTTGCCGTATACCCTAATTCTTCCTGTTCGGAAATGGAGTTAACCTTAATTACAATTCCGTCTATTTCAAAGGGTAAATGATGCCGTTCCGTATTCCAATATTCTATAAACTGATATACTTCCTCTAAAGTGGAACATAATTTCGCATAGTTACCTACTTTAAATCCCATGTTTTTTGCATGTTGCAGAGAATCCCATTGGGTAGAATATTGAGTATCGTCCGTGATTACATAATATAAATAACAATCTAATCCTCTTTTTGACACTTCTGAATTATCCTGAAGTTTTAAGCTTCCGCTTGCTGTGTTTCTCGGGTTTGCATAGGGTTCCAAGCCTTCTTTTATCCGTTCTGCATTTAATTTTTCCAACGATTTTTTCGGCATAATGATCTCTCCTCTGATAAAAAAAAGCTCAGGATATTTCCCTGATAATTCCAGAGGAATTGAGCGTATGGTTTTCACGTTAGGGGTAACATCGTCTCCTTGAAAACCATCTCCGCGGGTTATGGCTTGTTTTAACTTTCCGTTTTCGTATAAAATACTAATGGAAAGTCCGTCATATTTTAATTCACATACATATTCTACAGAATCATCTATGGATTTTGAGACTCTTTCCGCCCAGTCTTTAATGTCTTCAAAGGAGTAGCTGTTATCAAGGGAATACATCCTTTTTTGATGTGTCACTGTAGGAAAATTCCGGGTAATTTGCCCTCCCACCCTGTGAGAAGGGGAGTTCGGATCATCGTATTCCGGATATTCCTTCTCTAATTGCTTTAATTCTTCCAGCATTTTATCAAACTCATAATCAGATACATCAGACTTGTCTAATACATAATAGTTATAATTTAAGGTATTTATTTTCTGTCGTAATGCCTGAATTTTTGTTTGTATATCGTTCATAAACTTGAGCTTGTATTATTTGTCATGATAAAAACTTTTCATTTTACGAACTGCTAAGTTATTTAATTTTTAGAAAATTTCAGAAAAACTGTTGTCGATTATTCATTATTGCCCGAAAACATGAAAAGGTGTTGATAACTAGGTATATGTAAGGTTTCGTTTCTAAAAGCACAGGTATTTTTCAACATTTCCTCCTTTTTTCTTAATACTTCTTTCTTCGTAAATGGTTAAGATTTTATTTTTTCAGGAATTTCTTGTGAAATAGTTTTAATCGCATTCTTTTTCGAATATAATCTTTACAGGATCTATAACGGTAAAGTTACTCATGGTTTTTCTTTTTAAGTTTTAGTTCAGATATATTGAACGTTAATGCAGGTTCAAAATTTACCCCAAAAACAGATTATCAAAAAAAGAAAAGAGACTATCAATTTTGATAGCCTCTTTTTATCTTTGGTGTTTTTACTAATTTCTAATTATCCAATGCCTGAGCGCCACTTACTATTTCTATCAGCTCATTGGTAATTGATGCCTGACGGGCTTTGTTATACGAAATTATTAATTCTTGTTTTAAAGTTTTCGCATTATCTGTAGCAGATTGCATTGCAGACATTCTGGCTCCGTGTTCAGCGGCATTTGAGTCTAAGATGGCTTTAAAGAATTGAGTTTTCAGCGTATTAGGTATCAACTGGGTTAGTATTTCCTCCTTAGAAGGCTCAAATATGTAATCTGTATTCGTTGCAGAAGCTTTCTTTTCAGCGTTAAGCTCTAAAGGCAGGAATTGCTCCACCTGTAAAATTTGTACGATGACATTTTTGAATCGGTTATATACCAGTTCTACCTTGTCGTATTCACCTGACACGAATTTATTTATTATGTCAGTGGAAATTTCCGCTGCATTTTCGTAGGTAAGCGAATCCCATAAATTACTACAATTTTTATAAATGGGGGTGGTTTTGCTTAATATATCGTATGCTTTTTTACCTACAGCCAATATATCAACCTGTACATCTTTGTATTGGTTTTCGAGCAAACTTTTAACCGCTTTGATTATCGTAGAGTTAAAGGCTCCGGCAAGACCTCTGTTAGAAGTAATAGCTACCAGTAAAACCTTTTTTACTTCTCCTTTTCTCACGTATTCTTTTCCTGTATCTCCATCCAGAGAGGAACTGACATTAGATAGCAGCTCCTGCATTTTTTCAGAGTAAGGACGCAATTTTTGAATGGCATCCTGTGCTCTTTTTAGTTTTGATGAAGAAACCATCATCATTGCACCTGTAATTTGCATGGTAGAATTTACTGATGCAATCCGATTTCGTATTTCTTTTAATGTAGCCATTTTCTAATATCTGTTTTTGAAAACGAAACGTTTAATTTATGAATAATTTTTAACGACTTCTGCAATGATCTTATCTAAAGCATCTGTAATGGAATTATCAATTTTTCCCGCTTTGATGTCTTTTAATAGATCTGCGTGTTTTGTTTTTAATGTATCGGTTAAATTATTTTTGAAGCTTTGAACTTTATTTACCGGTATACCTTTTAATAAGTTTTGAGTTCCGGCGTAAATAATAGCCACCTGCTCTTCAACAGGCATAGGTGAGTTTACCGATTGTTTTAAAATTTCCACGTTTCTTTCACCTTTTGCAATCACTGCGGCTGTTGCGGCATCTAGATCCGAACCGAATTTAGCGAAAGCTTCCAGTTCACGATATTGAGCCTGATCTATTTTTAAAGTTCCGGAAACTTTTTTCATGGATTTGATCTGAGCTGCACCTCCTACACGAGATACGGAAATACCTACGTTAATTGCAGGACGAACTCCTGAGTTGAACAAGTCTGCTTCCAGGAAGATCTGTCCGTCTGTAATGGAAATCACGTTGGTCGGTATATATGCCGAAACGTCTCCTGCCTGTGTTTCAATGATAGGTAATGCGGTTAAAGAACCTCCTCCTTTTACTTTGCTTTTCAGAGATTCCGGCAAGTCGTTCATGGAAGAAGCTACTTTGTCATTATTTATAATTTTCGCGGCTCTTTCCAATAGGCGGGAGTGCAGATAGAATACGTCTCCGGGATACGCTTCACGTCCGGGAGGTCTTTTTAATAATAAGGATACTTCCCGATAAGCCACGGCTTGTTTAGATAGATCATCATAAATGATTAAAGCAGATCTTCCGGTATCACGGAAGAATTCACCGATGGACGCTCCCGCAAAAGGTGCATATACCTGCATTGGAGCAGGGTCTGAAGCATTTGCAGCTACAACTACCGTGTAAGCCATTGCTCCTTTATCTTCTAATGTTTTTACGATTTGAGCTACTGTTGAAGCTTTTTGGGCAATAGCTACATATATACAATAGACAGGTTCTCCTCTGTCGTAGAATTCTCTTTGGTTAAGGATAGTATCTATTGCTACGGTTGATTTTCCTGTTTGACGGTCGCCGATAATCAACTCTCTTTGTCCTCTTCCGATGGGAATCATGGAGTCAATAGCGATGATTCCTGTTTGTAAAGGTTCATTTACCGGTTGACGATAAATTACTCCGGGAGCTTTTCTTTCTAAAGGCATTTCCAATAATTCTCCGGAGATAGGACCTTTTCCGTCAATAGGAAGTCCTAAAGTATCAACTACCCGGCCAATCACTCCGTCTCCTACTTTAATGGAAACAATGGTCTTTGTTCTTTTAACGATATCTCCTTCTTTGATTCCACTGGATTTACCGAACAACATTACCCCTACATTATCTTCTTCCAGGTTTTGTACCATTCCTTCCAATCCGTTAGAGAATTTCACCAATTCTCCCTGTTCTGCATTGCTTAATCCATATATACGCGCAATACCATCTCCAACTTGTAAAACGGTTCCTACTTCATCTAAGGAAACATTTTGATCAAAATTTGATAGTTGTTGTTTTAATATTGCAGAGACTTCTGCTGGTTTTATATCTGCCATAATGGTTTTTTATTTAAAGTTTTAGTTTGAAGTATGATTAAAATACTTTTTCTTCTAGTTTTTTCTTAATATTATTTAGTTTAGTTTCAACACTTGCGTCGATTTGCTGGTCTTCTAAACGTAGTATATATCCTCCGATAAGAGCCTCGTTTACTTTATTTTCAATTACGGCTTTTTCCGGATTGATCTTTGGTTCAGACCTGATGATCTGGGATATTACTTCCTTGTCTAAAGGAATTGCCGAAACAATACTTACTCTTTGAATACCTTTATAATTGTCGTATAAGTTTAAAACTTGTTTTGCTATTTCTAGTAATTCTATTTCTCTTTTGTGTTTAAGGATAAGTATAATGAAATGTTGAACGGTCGGAGAAAAAGATTTAAATATTTCTTTTGCTATCTGTATTTTTTTAGGAGTTTCCACAATGGGAGACTTTAAGAACAGTTGAAAATCCCGACTTTGTTCTATCAAGTCAATCAATGATGTTATTTCTTTTACAACAGCCTCATATTCACGGGTAGACAGGGCGTAATCCCATAATCCGGAAGCGTATCGTTTTGCAAGCCTTATGTTAGACATTTTAGTTTAATTTTGCCTGGTTAACTAATGATTCTACTAACTTCTTTTGTTCTTCTGCTGAAGACAGTTCTCTTTGAAGCACTTTTTTGGCAATATCTATTGATAAGTTAGCCACTTCACTTTTTATTTGATTAATAGCAGAAATTTTTTCGTTGTTGATACTTTCTCTTGCTGCCAGAATAATTTTGTTACTTTCTTCTGTGGCTGCTTCTTTAGCATCAGCGATAATTTTATCTTTAATTTCTCTGGCTTCTTTTAAGATAGTTTCCCGTTCCAATCGCGCTTCTTTTAAAACTTGTTCATTTTGAGAAGTAAGCTTTGCCATTTCTTCACGCGCATTTTTTGCTTCATCCAAAGACTTTCGGATAGATTCTTCTCTTTCCGCCAAAGCTTTTACGATGGGTTTCCAAGCAAATTTCCCTAAAATCCATAACAAAACAACAAAGGATATGGTCATCCATACTACCAAACCTATATCAGGAGTTAATAAATCCATAGAATTATTTTATTTTATAGTTATTATTTTTTATTTTTTTCAAGTTTTTTATTAAAAAACCCGAAACGACCAACCGTCAAAGAATCGGGTTTTTTGTATTTTCTTCTTACGAAATCAGTGCTACCACGATAGCGAATAGTGCAATCGCTTCGATCAACGCAGCAAAGATTAAAGCTGAAGATTGGATTTTTCCGTGAGCTTCCGGTTGTCTGGCAATTGCTTCCATGGCTTTACCACCGATGAAACCGATACCAATTCCTGCTCCGATAGCAGCTAAACCTGCTCCTACTACTGAAATACTTCCGATCATAATATGTGATTTTAAATTTATAATTTTATTATTAATGTTCTTCGTGTGCTTCTTCTGTAGCCATTCCGAAATACAAGGATGACAACATGGTGAAAATATATGCCTGAAGGGCAGTTACCAGAATTTCGATAAGGCTGATGAATACTACAAACACTATCGAAACAGGGGCAACGAAATAAGTTTTAAAAATGAATATCATTGAGATCAAACTCAATACTATCACGTGTCCCGCGGTGATGTTGGCAAAAAGCCGTATCATCAATGAGAACGGTTTAGTGAAAAGCCCGATAAATTCAATAGGCGCCAACACTATTTTCATCACTACCGGCACTCCCGGAGTCCAGAAAATGTGTTTCCAATAGTTGGCATTACTACTGAATTGGGTGATGACAAAGGTAATCAGAGCCAAAGTCATGGTAAAAGCGATGTTTCCCGATAAGTTTGACCCGAAAGGGAAAAACGGAACCAGACCTATTAGATTTACCAGCCATATAAAGAAAAATACGGTCAGTAAATACGGCATGAATTTTTTATATTTTTTCTTTCCTATGGTTGGAATGGCAATATCATCCCTGATGAAAGCCACCAAAGGTTCGAAAACAGAGGCTACTCCTTTCGGTACGCCCTGATATTTTTTTGATTTGTAGAAACTTCCTGCTGTAACTCCGCATACTATCAGAATGATGATGGCAAGCCACAGGGTGAAAACATTTTTGGTAACGGAAAAATCGTAAGGTCTTTCGTTATGCGGATGTCCTTTTTCCAGTTCTATATAAGAACCTTCTTCATTGACAGAAGGGCTTGCATAGTATATTTTTTCGTGATACTTAACAAATTTTTGTCCGCCTTTTTCCACCGGTTTTTTTGCCAAATCATCTCTTTCGAATTCTTTGGAGGAGAAAACGACCAACCCGTTGTCTGTCCATAATATAACCGGAAGAAACAAAGTAACGTCATGCCCCCAAATATCAAATTGGTGAGAATCTTTAATGTGGTGCATAGCCGTTTCCGTAGGGTTGAATTTTTCAGAATCATGGCTTTCCTGACCGGAAGCTAAAGCAAAATTTATTGTAAAAATAAAAGCTAAAAAAGTAAAAGCAAATCTTCTCATTATTTTTTTGTTCACTAGGTTTGCAAATATAATTATTTTTGGTAAAAATCCAATACATATGATTTTTATCATACCTTCTTTGTTTTTTCTGCGTTGTTTTTCTGGATTAATTGCAGGATAAAAATAATTTCAATCGCCATTAAAAGTACGTAAATAAAGAAAAGATAGAAAATTATGGCAGCAACTGTTTCTTTATGTTTTACACAGAATATTATCAAGATTCCGTTTTTTAATACGGTGCAATATAAATAGACGAGAAATTCTCTGTTTATACCTAATTTTATGGATAAAAAAACTCCCAGAAAAACACCTATGGAAGAAAGGGAAATTATGAGGGACGAAATAAAACCGTATTCCCGATAATAAATATCCCAATGGGAAAAATAAAAGAAGTAAAAGACAAGAGATACGATAGCTGCATTTATAAAAAGGTAACGGAATATTGTATTTTTCATTTTTGACGTCTTATTATTTGTCTGATTACCGCGGTTAGTCCCGCCCCTATGCCTAATAAGCTAAAGATTATAATAAAAAAAGGCTTCATAGCAGGGAATTTTTTATCAAGATAATACCCTATTCCCGTAAAAATTAAAATAGTTACAAGCAACTGAGTGCCTAATCCTGAGTAAAAAGCATAGTCTTTCATTCGAATTGTGCCTGAATGACAAATGTATTATATTTATCAGGACCATCAAAACTATATTGGGTTTATTTAAAAAATCCGGTGTAAAAATCAGATTCAAATATTTTAGGACTAAGAATATCCGGCAAAGTAAACTAAAAATAAAAAAATTTGCAGTTCAGAAACTAATCCGTAAATTTGCAAACCATTTTTATGGAGAAGTTACGTAATTACGATATTTCATTTTCATCATTAAAGCTTGGAAATCATAGCTTTAAGATGGCTGTTGGGCAATCATTTTTTGACTTGTTTGAGTTTGATCAGGAGTTTAAAAATCCTGATATAGAGGTGGATATTGAGTTGGTGAAACATTCCTCTTTCATGGAATTGAAGTTGCAGACAAAAGGGATAATTACTTTGACATGTGATATTTCCGATGAAGAATATGAACAAGAAATAAAAAATGCAATTAAAGTTCTGGTGAAGTTTGGAGAAGAATACGATGATACTAACGAAGCAGTTTTGATCATTCCCGTAGGCTCTCACAGTGTTAACGTTGCTCAATTAATATATGAAAGCGTAGTTTTGTCCATACCTATGAAACATGTTCACCCGCGGTATGTGGAAGGGTACAGAGACAAATATACGGATCTATTGGAAAAATACAGCCTTTCTGAGGAAGAAAGAGAAGAAGAAAATAACGAATAAAAAATAAATAAAAACAGATACAAGGAATTATGGCACATCCTAAACGACGTCAGTCATCTACAAGAAGAGATAAGAGAAGAACTCACTATAAAGCGTCAGTTCCTCAATTAGCTAAATGTTCGGCAACCGGAGAATTACATTTGTATCATCGGGCTTACTGGCATGAAGGGAAACTATATTACAGAGGTAAAGTAGTTATGGAAAAAGATGTTGAAAAGGTAGAGGATTAAACTTAACTAATTCAATCTTAGAAAAATATAACCGTTTAAATAATTATTTTAAATGGTTTTTTGCGTATTAATAAAAATATCTATATTTGGTCAACTAATAAAAGCATTAGCTCATGGACATTAAAGACATTCAAAATTTAATTAGATTTGTATCTAAATCCGATGTTGCAGAAGTAACATATAAGACCGATGAATTTGAGATTTCCATTAAAACCAATAATGGCTCAGTCGTATACGCTCCGGCAGTACACCACCACCAACCGGTACATCCCGTATCTGTTCCGCATGCGGCTTCTCCGGCTCCGGAAGTTAGCCAGCAACCGGCTGTTTCTTCTCCGGCATCAGAAGATACATCCAAGTATGTTACTATCAAATCCCCTATGATCGGTACTTTCTATAGAAAGCCGTCGCCTGATAAAGAGGTGTTTGTAAATGTGGGAGATGTTATAAGCACAGGGAGTGTAGTATGTGTTATTGAAGCAATGAAATTATTCAATGAAATAGAATCCGAAGTATCAGGAAAAATTGTTAAGATTTTAGTGGATGATGCTTCTCCGGTAGAATTTGATCAACCTTTATTCTTAGTAGATCCATCGTAATCAAAATTAAAAAGTAAATATTTATGTTTAAGAAAATTTTGATTGCTAACAGAGGAGAAATCGCTATGCGTATTCTCAGGACGGCAAAAGAGATGGGGATAAAGACAGTTGCAGTATACTCCACCGCAGACGACCGAAGTTTACACCTTCGTTTTGCAGACGAAGTAGTGTGTATAGGACCACCGGCGAGCAGAGATTCATACCTTAAACAATTGAACATATTGGCAGCAGCGGAAATTACCAATGCAGATGCCATACATCCCGGATATGGATTTTTATCTGAAAACGCTAATTTTTCCAGATCCTGTAAAAAAATGGGAATTAAGTTTATAGGCGCTACTCCTGAAAACATAGACAGAATGGGAGATAAGGCTTCTGCCAAGGCGACTATGAAAGAAGCCGGAGTTCCCACTGTTCCCGGTTCTGACGGATTGATAGCTTCTTACGAAGACGCTGCCAAAATAGCTCAAAAAATAGGCTACCCCGTAATGATCAAAGCCACCGCAGGAGGTGGAGGAAAAGGGATGAGAGCCATCTGGAAAGAAGAAGATTTGAAAAAATCCTGGGAATCTGCCGTACAGGAAGCCGTAGCAGCTTTCGGAAATGGCGGAATGTACATGGAGAAATTAATAGAAGAACCCCGCCATATAGAAATTCAAGTTGCCGGAGACAAATACGGAAAAGCAATACATTTGTCTGAACGGGACTGTTCCGTACAAAGACGCCATCAAAAATTGGCGGAAGAAACACCTTCTCCTTTCATTACGGAAGAATTACGTGAAAAAATGGGAAAAGCTGCCGTAAAAGCCGCTGAATATATCGGATATGAAGGAGTGGGAACCATTGAATTCCTGGTAGATAAGCATAAAAATTTCTATTTTATGGAAATGAATACAAGGATTCAGGTAGAACACCCTATTACGGAGCAGGTTACGGATTTGGATCTATTAAAGCTCCAAATTGAACTGGCAGCCGGAGCTAAGGTTCCCGAAAAGAATTATTACCCTCAAAGACATTCCATAGAATGTAGAATTAACGCTGAGGATGTATATAGTGATTTTCGTCCTTCACCAGGAGTTATATCCGGTCTGAACATCCCCGGAGGCAGTGGGGTGAGAATAGATACCCACGTATACTCAGGGTATAGAATTCCGCCGTTTTATGATTCCATGATAGCTAAATTGATCGTTACAGCCCCAACAAGGCAGGAAGCTATCGTGAAAATGAAAAGAGCCTTAGATGAATTTTACATTGAAGGAGTGAAAACTACAATTCCTTTACATAGACAATTGATGGATGACCCTAACTTCGTTAAAGGAGAATATACCACCAAGTTTATGGAAGATTTTGTACTTGACAAAAAATACGAATACGATTTGTAAAATTTAGATAATTAGTTTTACATTAATAATAAAATGGGCTGTCCGGTAAGACAGCTCTTTTTTTGCTTTTTTTGGATTTGCCGAAGATTGGCTTTAACCTCTGATCCCGCATCATTTCCTGTTTCGAAACAATCTTGAGCTCAGGGTAAATTGAAAAGTTTCAAAAAAGGAGAGAAAAACAATGGATAAAAAGAATTTTTTTCGTATCTTTATAGTGTAAACATTCCGGATCTACCGTCCGGCAGGTGATCTTTTAACTGACCTGAGTTTGCGTAGAGTCATATAAGAAGATTTTTTTAATTTTAATTTTACGAATAGAGAAAATAAAGATATGAAATTCAAAGCAGCTATTACGATTCAATATAATAAAAACAGAATTTTGTACTTTTAATCCCACATAATTCAGATGATCGGAAAGATGAAGGTTTATTTTATTCCCGGCTTGGGGGCAAGTTCTAAATGTTTTAAGTTTATTACCCTGCCTAAAGGATTTGAAAAAATATATATTGACTGGTTTACCCCTGAAGGCAGTGAAACTCTGGAAGAATACACCCGTAAGATGGCAGAAGCTGTTGATTCGTCGGAACCGTTTATTTTGGTGGGTTATTCCTTTGGAGGAGTGATAGTTCAGGAAATGAACAAGTTTTTAAATCCAGAAAAAACCATACTAATTGCAAGTATGAAAAACAATGAACAAATACCGGGTTATTTTCCATTCGTAAAAAAAACACGGCTTGTAAAATGGTTTCCGATGTCTTTTTTTTCAAACAAAAGCTTTCTTTCCTATGCCTTTGCTAGAACTGTTTATTTTAAAACCCGATCGGTAAGGCTAAAAGAGGAAATCAGACTGGAAGAATACATGTCGCAACTGAATCCTGCTTATATGAGATGGTCTTTGAATACTATAACCAAATGGAAATCAACGATTGAATGCAAAAATCTATATCAAATTCACGGAACAAAAGACCCGATCTTTCCGTATAGATTGATACAGAAAAGTTATAATCCGGAAAATGAAAAATATTTAAAGACAATAGAAGGTGCCAGTCATCTTTTAGTCTTGGAAAAACCCTGGAAAGTAAACGAAGCTTTTGAAAATATTTTATTGGAACAATAATATTTTCACTTATTTTAAGTTATATCTAAAGTAAGCCGGTAAAAAGTTAGTATTAAGACAGGTTATTTTTGGAACTATAGGTTTTGTTTTTTTAGTTCTTGTAGGGATCAGGAGAGAGTCAGTTGATATAAAAAATTAAACTATTGTTAATTTCTTAAAGTGTTTATAGTTTATATATTGTTCGATAAATAACTAATAAGAGATGTGTAGTGTTTGTTTTTTTTCTTAAGTTTGCATAATTTATGACCGGGTACTTTTTTTAGATATAATCGATTACGAATGAATTTCATCAAAACATTTTTATCAGTACTAGTTTTATTTTGTATAAAGGTTTATGGACAACAGAGTATTCCTTTTGACCAGCAGTATTTGTTATCGGACAAAGTCCTGATAAATCCATCTTATACAGGAGCGACAGATGATATTGTCTTGAAAACAACGTATCATCAGCAGTGGAGTAATTTTAGCGAAAGCCCCAACACTCAAACTATTAGTGCGCATTTCAACGCGTTCGACAGAGTAGGTTTAGGCACCTATTTTTTTAGAGATGAGAATGGGCCGGTAACATTGACTGGAGTAAATATTTCGGGAGCCTATCATATTCCTTTAGATGATGACGAAAACAGATCGGAAAGTCAGTTCTCATTCGGACCCTCAATAAGTTTATTTTCCCAGTCGTTTGATTATGCCAAGCTTAGACCCGAAGACTCCAATGATCCGCTTTTGTACGGAGACAAATCCATATTTCTTCCCTATTTGAATTTAGGTATGTCCGTAGCTTATGCCGGATTTTTTGCCGGAGTGTCCGTTTTGGATATTCCATTAGGGAAAAATAAACCGGTGGTTAACTCCATAGAGCCCTCACCTTCCTGGTACTATTTAAACTTAGGATATAATTGGAAAATAGCCGACGTATTTTTTGTAGAACCTTCTTTTTTAATGGTATTGAATACCAATGCCGAAAGAATGATAGACATTAATTTGAAAGCAAAATATAAAAACGAATACAACGCTTTTGCAGCAGGAGTGAGCTATAGAACAGCCACAGACTCTCAGGCAAACGGAGGATTGTCTTTTACTCCCTTTCTTCAGGCAGAATTAGGAAAACTTAATTTCACTTTCGGATATAATTTTGGAATAACAGACATCTTTAAAGAAGGAGGAAACGGACTGATAGTAGGATTAGGCTATAATCTGGATAATATCATTAATCCGAATGGATTCCGATACAGATAGTAATCAGAATATAAAATGGAGTATGTTATTCTGGTAAATGAAAATGACGAAGTGATCGGAGAAATGGAGAAACAGGAAGTACACGAAAAAGGATTGCTTCATCGTGCGTTTTCCATTTTTATCTTCAATAAAGATCAGGAACTTCTTATACAACAAAGAGCAAAAGCAAAATATCATTCCCCCCTGAAATGGACAAATGCCTGTTGCAGTCATCCGAGAAAAGGAGAAACTTATTTCGAGGCGGCACACCGAAGATTACAGGAAGAATTGGGGTTTGATTGTGAACTTTCCGAAAAATTTCATTTTATTTATAAAGCCGACGTAGGAGGAGGATTAACAGAACATGAGTTGGATCGTGTATTTGTCGGAGAGTATAATGGAAATATAAACCCCGCCCCTTTGGAAGTAGAATCGGTGCGATGGATAGCCCGGGATGAACTGAAAAAGGAAATGGAACTCTGTCCGGAAAACTTTACGGAATGGTTTAAGATAATTTTTGATAAATACGAAAGTAATATCAGATAATTTAATGCGGTGGTTTCACAGGTAGAATTTACATTAAAAGAACAGAAAAGAGGATTTCACCTGATTACGGAAGAAGTCATAAAAAATCTTCCGCATTTACCCCGGACAGGAATTTTGAATCTTTTCATTAAACATACCTCGGCGGCATTAACAATTAATGAAAATACGGATCCTGACATGAGGGCTGATATGGAAAATATCTTTGATCATCTGATAAAAGAAAGAGAACCCTATTACACTCATATTCTCGAAGGAGCGGACGATATGCCCTCACACGCCAAATCTACCATAACCGGAGTGAGTCTTAGCATTCCTATAACCGATGGAAGTTTAAATTTAGGAATCTCTGGCAGGGAATTTACCTATGCGAATTTCGAAACAACGGAGGCAAAAGAAAAATCGTTGCAACGATTCTAAGCTGACCTGATTAGGGCAAACGAAAAACCCGGATAAGAATAAAGTCTTAACCACCTTCTAGAAATCCTTTACGCATCATTTTTTTAGGGCTTTGCCTATTTGGAAATTGAATTTATTGATTCCGCATAGATCTTTTATTGCCGGCGTATCTAAAATTTACACTTATATTTGCACATATTTTATTCTCACCTGAACATGGATCCTCAAATAAAAATACACAGAAATTTAATTTTAGGGCTGGAAAAAGCGTT
>JAISMV010000138.1 GCA_031276535.1 Flavobacteriaceae bacterium | reverse complement strand
CTCTGCCTGAAAGGCAATATTTTCGTAACCGCAAGGTCAGCGACCTGCGGAGAACACACACAATAACTCTCCCTGCCTAGAAAGGCAGGACTGAAAAACAGTAAAGCGCACTCTTTGCCTGAAAGGCAATACTTTTGTAACTGAAGTTCATAGACCCTCGAAAAACAAACATTCCCGCCGACAAGGCGGAACAAAAGCCCCACTGCCGAACGGGATATGAAATGTCAATGTCCTATACTATAAATATACGAAATTTTTCTCTTTTTGTCAAATGTTTTTTAGCTCTATTTTTTCTCGGCTAATTTGACTTTAATCTGGCTTTCTATTTCTTCCGATAATTCCGGATTATCTTTTAACAGCTGCTTCACGGTATCTCTTCCCTGTCCTAGTTTAGTATCCTGATAACTAAACCATGAACCTGATTTTCCTACAACTCCCAGTTCCACTCCTGAATCCAGAACCTCTCCTATTTTGGAAATTCCTTCTCCGTACATTATGTCAAACTCTGCCTGACGGAAAGGAGGAGCGACCTTATTTTTTACCACTTTCACTTTCACCCGGCTTCCTATGGCATTATCTCCATCTTTTATAGGGGAACCTGATTTACGTATGTCTACTCTCACGGAAGCATAGAATTTTAACGCGTTTCCTCCGGTTGTTGTTTCCGGATTTCCATATACCACTCCGATCTTGTCTCTTAACTGGTTGATGAAAATCACCGTACATTTGGTTTTACTAATGGTTCCGGTAAGTTTTCTTAATGCCTGAGACATCAAACGGGCATGCAATCCCATTTTTGAGTCCCCCATTTCTCCTTCTATTTCTGCTCTTGGAGTTAATGCAGCCACGGAATCTACCACTACAATGTCAATGGCTCCCGAACGAATCAGATTGTCTGCGATTTCCAATGCTTGTTCTCCGTCGTCCGGTTGGGAAATGATCAAATCATCGAGGTTGATTCCTAGTTTCTGTGCATACGTGGGGTCAAAAGCATGTTCCGCATCAATGAAAGCGGCAATTCCTCCTTTCTTTTGGGCTTCGGCTATTGCATGTAATGTGAGGGTTGTTTTTCCTGAAGATTCCGGACCGAAAATTTCAATGATCCTCCCTCTCGGATATCCTCCTACTCCCAAAGCCATATCTAAACCAAAGGAACCGGTAGGGATTACATCCACTTCTTCTACGGGTTTATCTCCCATTCGCATTACTGCGCCTTTTCCATATGTCTTATCTAATTTATCCAGAATTAAATTCAATGCTTTTTTCTTTGCATCGGAATTATTGGTTTCTTTTTCTGCCATTATCTTATTATTTATTTTTTAATTTCTTCCAGTATTTGCTCTGCGTGGTTCTTTGTTTTTACTTTAGTAATCGCCCGGGTTATAATTCCTTCTTCATCAACTACAAAAGTGTATCGTAGTATTCCTTCATATTCTTTTCCCATAAATTTCTTCTTTCCCCATGCACCAAAGGATTGGATTATTTTCTTATCCGTATCTGCGATCAGCGGAAAAGGGAAAGAGTATTTATCGTGAAACGATTTTTGTTTTTCTATAGGATCCGCACTTATTCCTATTATTTGGAATCCCTGAGCTTGTAATGCATGATAATTATCTCTCAAACTGCATCCTTCTGCGGTACAACCGGGGGTATTGGCTCTGGGATAGAAATACAGCACCAGTTTTTTGCCTTTATAGTCTGAATATTTTATGGTTTTCCCTTCCTGATCCGTTCCCTCAAACTCGGGAATTTTATCTCCTGCTTTTAACATATGTTTCTTTTATGATTTTAACTATGTAAAGATATTCATAAAATATAAAAGTATCAATTCCGACAGGAATATTTTGTCCGGATGTATTCCGTTAAATATATTTTACGGCTTCTTAATTGATTGTTATCAGGGGATATACAGGGTTATTGAGGCTATACTTTTCTTGCAAAAAATCACAAAGGAAAAAAATAATCTTCAAACAGGAATCTGACGATTTCATCATTTAAACGTTTTCTAAAAAGTAATTTCCGGTTTAACGGGATAAGCTTTTACGGGTTTTAAATCAGGATTTCGTCATATTTTTTTATGATTTTATATCCTTTATTTCTAAAATATTCTTCTGAATCTTTTATTTTTTCAGCCATAATAAAATCTCCTCCCCAAGCTCCCAAACTTTTCACAAAACCGGAATAATCCTGAAATAGTCGTTCTTTAACCGGTTTTATGTTTATAAAATCCGAAACCATTTCTTCATGTTCTACCATGACTTTTTTAAATTCATCCAAGGTACATTTAGGGTTGGTTATCTGTTGGGTTAATTGCGAAATGGTATTTATTAATGATTGAGATTTTTCCTTTTGCCTGTATTGTTGTATTCCTTCCCGGGTATTTTGTTTTTGGTTCAGATAAACAAACAATACATTATCGGATATGTTCGAAGAAATAAAAACTTCTTTTATGTCGGGTTTATCTTCCTGCAGCCGATACGTGATGGGGGCTTCTGCATCCGCGCAGGCTATGTCGTAACCACTGCCGCCAAAAGTCTTGGCTAAGAGCTGATAGGGATTTACTTTAGCCCATTTAGCGATATTGTTAATCAGCGTTGAGCTGGAGCCTAGTCCCCAGTTTTCAGGGAATTCCAGCTGTGTTTCGCATTCATACCCGAAATCATCTTTAAAAATAGGTGTTCCCAACTCCCGCACCTGCAAAAATATCTGAAGCAGATTTTCTGAAAGATCCGGATTATTGGTTTCTTCTATTTTTTTATTTTCTATATCTAAAACGGTTCTGAACCATAATTCTCCGTTATTTTTATACGCCAGCCAGGTAATTTTATTATTTCGTTTTTCGGAAAAATGTATTCGTAAGGATTGTCCTAACCGGGTAGGAACTGCTAAAGCCAGTGCTCCGTCTAAAACAGTGTATTCTCCTGTCAACAGCAATTTTCCTTTGCTTCTGAAAATTTTTGAAGGATTCAATTTTTTCGGTTTAATAAGTTCTCAAATATAGTATAATTTTTTAAAAATAATTTTCAGGAAAAATGTTTTTCCGCTTTCTGAATGGATTCGGGTTTTCCTACGTCTATGAGATATGCGGAATGTTCATATCCTAAAATTTTTTCGGTTTTCATTAATTCCATGTAAGTCTTCATGATGGAAAATTTACCCTTTTGTTTAATCCGGGAGAAAATTTCAGGATTTATAATATGTATACCGCTAAAAGCCAGAGGCTTGGTGTTGCTTTCGGAATATGAGGGGATAAAAACGGCTTCGTTCGTGGTTATATTTTTCCATCCTGCCAATTGATATTCTTTATTAAAAAATAATTTACGTGAAGACTCCCTGTTTGAAACGGCAAGACTCACCAACGGATTTTTCTTCTGATGGCTGCTTATGAAGGAATGTAGATCCAGATCGGTAAGGATGTCGACATTCATCGCTACAAAGGGCTCTTCTCCCAGCAAGGGACGGGCTTTGAGAAGTCCTCCTCCGGTTTCCAGTATTTCACCGCTTTCGTCAGAAATAGAAATTTCACAGTCAAAATTAGTATTGTCTAAGAAATTCCGAATCTGTTCTCCGAAATGATGTATATTAATTATTATCTCTTTTATTCCGAACGAGGTGAGATAAAGTATATTTCTTTCCAGCAGGGTTTTTCCGTTCACTAAAGCTAATGCTTTGGGATGACTATTTGTAAAAGGTTTCAATCGGGTTCCCAGCCCCGCGGCAAAAAGCATGGCTTTTGTCATTCTTTTCGTCTAGAGATAACAGCTAAATGTTTCATCCAAAATTACAGGCAGACTCACATGTCCTTTTACAACGCTTACTACTTCTGCTTTTGCTTCCGAGCAAATCTTGTTGTCTGATTTACGGATAATTTTTTGATTAAAAAAGTAACGTATTCCTTCTTTTTCCAAGGAATCTACCGTACAAATAAATTCGTTTCCTCCCTGTAATGAATTTATATACCGGATGTAAATGCTTATTATCACTATATCGATTCCCTCATTGTGAAGTTTATAAAAATTCAGATCATGCTTTTCCAGAAATTCATGTCGGGCTACTTCATAATAATGCTGATAATTGGCGTTGTTTACATGTCCTTGTGCATCACACTCATAGTCACGCACTTTCATAACAGTTTCGAAAATAGGGCTGTTCATTGTTTTTTATTTTTATAGTGCAACTAATTTATGAAAATTATTTGATAAAATAGTTCTTTCTAAACATTTTTTTCTTTTTTGAAATCACGTGAATATATACCAAAGTATTCCTATATTCAAACGGAAATCAATGTAAGGATTTCGCGGGGAACTGTAAAAATCATATCCTGTAAAACCGGCATTAAAATGTTGTCCTTCAAGGATGATCAGCATTCTTTTGACTTTGAAATGAAGAAATACATCCAGTATGGGGTATTCTCCGATGGAATAATTTTCCGTATTTGTCTGTAACCGGAATTCATTGGTAACCGGAAAGAATACCCGGGATTTAAATTTCGAGAAATAATAGGAATTTATTCCCAGCTGAAATTCCGCATTGTTTTTAAATATTTTTGACTGATAATAAAGGGTTGCTCTTCCAATAAATTCCGGAAGGGGAAGGATTTCTTTATTGTTTGTTATTTTCTGGAAAGCCAGGTTTGTTTCTAAATGAAATTTTTTATACTGAAAGGAATTCTGCAATCCCATTTGTACTATATTTACTGGTGATGTTGTCTGTTTCGGCAGACTTTCTTCATCTAAAAAGGTGTAATGCCCAATGTTGAAAAACCGGGCGGATACCTTGGTATTAAAAGGTTTTACATGTAAAGCTCCTCCTGCTCTGACGGTTCTTTCTTCTTTCGGATCACTTATATAATAATTGAATTTTTTATAAAAACTCTGATTGTATAAAAGGTTTAGGGAAGGAATTTGGCTTTTAACTCCTACGTCGACTTCCAGATAATAATTTTTTATCGGTTGAATGGTTAAATGATTATCCAGAAAATACGAGTTTTTAAATTCATTTCCCGTCATTGCTTCTGCCTTTGACCTTAATACAATTCCTTCTTTCCAGTTAAAGGCAAGATTTCCTACAGCTCCCAATCTTTCGTCTTTTATATCTTTCGGATAGGTGATGTCCGGATCAACAATATGATTAAGGCTAAATTCCAGATGTTCGTATTTCAATCCTGCTTCAATGTGTAGTTTATCGCTCCAATCAAAAACCGCAGTGGTACTATTGGAAATTTTTCTCAGCTTTTTCGAATTGAAATGTCCGTTTATGTTGTTCGCGTCAAAGATGTCTTCCGGTTCTGCGAAAAAAGTAGTAAGATTTTCGGTTTCATCATACGTATAATGGGTAGATTCTGCTGAAAATATATTTTTCAGGGAGACGGGATATTCTCTTTTTTTTGTGTTTATGATCTCAAATTGCTGTCCTAAATAGAACCTTCTTTTTTGGAACATGGATTTTGCTCCTGTCAGGTTCACTTCCAGCCTGTTTCTGTTCTTAAACCGGGCATCTCCGTTTTCAAAATTTTCAGGAAATTGTATTCCGGCATTTTCTTCATTGTTGACATTGCTCACCAGATAATGTGCCCATAAATTATACCGCCGGTTTCGGGTGTGGAAGTTGGTAGTGAACAAAAGGGTATTGTTGGAAGCCAGCTGTTCCATGTACTTTCCTTCTGATCTCAATCCTTTGTATTGAACGGAGTAATTAATCTGAGAATTCAGGTTATGGGTAAATGTGCTGGAAAGTGAATGTCCCTGTTTGTATCCGTTGTTGTATTGAAATTCCGTCATCGGGGTTTGGACATCAAAATACCGAATCTCTTCCGCTTCTAAAAGATTAAATGATTTTCCCGTGGGAATCAAATCAATAGGGGAGTTCATTTCGGTTGTGTATAACAAAGGGGCAAAAGTTTGTCCTATGTTGGAAAACGGCATGGTGCCGAAATTGTCTTTATGGTTATACATCCTGTTCTTATAGTACTTATCCAGAGTCAGCACCGTATCAAAAACGGTTTTTGGAAGGTTTTCCGTCCAGTATTTATAGGATTCTATGGTAGGGTTATAATGTTTTAAGGAATCATTGTCCGTGCCGGATGTGATGTTGGTTTCCGTTTTCTCTTTTGTCTTTTCTTTCACTATTTGTGCAAAAGAAATCGTGCTTAAAAGAAAACATATGAAAATTATTTTTATTCTAACCATTTACTAAAAACAATATGCAAATATATAAATAAAAGCCAGCTTTTCTGCCGGCTTTAAAATCATTCTTTGCTATGTCATTCTTAATTTTATGTTAAATTTTACTGAACGATAATCTTTTTAGTCTCTGTTTTTGAACCGTTATCTATTTTTATAATATAAACTCCTTGTGAAAGATCAGATATGTCCACTACATTTTCTCCTGATAGTAATTTTCCTGAAGATATTCGTTTTCCTGTCATTTCATAAATGGTATAACCGGCTGCTTCTTTTACCGAGATCGTAATGGTGTTTTTAGCAGGTATCGGGTAAACTTTTGTTTCAAATGTACTTAGGGTAGTTTCTCCCGTTCCCAGATCCAGATTAGGACCTGTTACGATCAAAGAATACTTTTGAGCATTATACGCTAGATTCCCCTTATGTGAAACTTCTATTCGGTATTTTCCTTTAGGATTTTTTATATCTATTCTTTCAAAATTATCTACTTTATTGTCTCCCCGTGTGGCCGCTTTGGATGGATTTTTTCCATCCAGTTTCCAAGGGTAGTATACGGTATTCGATTCATCGGTCACTTTTATATCTAAATCGTTTACCAGATATATTTCATTGGGATCTTCAACAGGATCCGTATTATATCCATTGTTGTAATTAGATGCCCCAAGGTCAGTCCAGGAAATAGAAACGATTAAGGGTTCCGAACCGAAAGCTGTAATCTCTTGGGTATAGGTTGAATGATTACTCAATGTATTTTCTTCAATGAATGATCCGTTATTCCTGTCAGAAATAGCTATTGCCGCGGCTTCTATATTTGCCAGTCCCCATCCGAATTTATAATCAGGTCCGTCATCATCACCGGCTTCCCTGGCTGTGTGTTGCAGCAGTCCTCTTACGGTAGCCGATTCCATATACTGGTTATTCAGATTATTGAAATGTTGTTGCAGCAATAGTATTGATCCTGTAATTGCAGGCGTTGACATTGAAGTTCCATTTCTAGTAGCATAACTATTATCGGCGGGGTTATCTTTATCGTAATAGGAAGAGTATACCCCCAGTCCTTTTGCGGATATATTAGGTTTTATCCTTCCGTCGTCTGTAGGCCCTGTATTGCTGAAAGTAGTCAATTTTACATCTGAGGGTTGTGTGTAATTTAGTAATTCTCTCACGGCTGCTACGGTCAATACGTTTTTTGAATTTCCCATCTGTCTAATCAACTCATATCCGTTTTTATTCGGATTTATCTCTAAATATTTTTCTCTGTCATTTCCGGCAGAAACCACAATCTGATGCTTAGAAAACTGTCTGGAAAACGCGTCATAGTAATAAGAATAGTAATCATAGGCTCCAAAATATCCAACAGGTAATGCCTTACCGTCCTCATTAAATGCCCCCAAACCATACGAATGATTGGATACTAATAATCCTCCTTCTTCTTTTTCAAAATTAAGCATTTCCGTGGCATTATTTTTCCAATCAAAAGCATAAACAGATGTCGCCGGCGCTATTCCTTTTGAAGATGGAGAGACTCCCACTGCTGCTATTGTTCCCGTAACATGAGTAGAATGACTGTCTTCAACAGTTGAACCATCACCTACTGTAATTTTTTTATTGGGAAATTCCACGTGGGTTAATCTGGCAATTCCTACATCCCAAACTCCTGCAATCATATTTTCTCCGTTAACATGTAAGTTTAATGCTCCTCCTGTATTTAAACTGTTGGATTTTATTGTTTTTGCGGAACCTTCATTGAACGTGTTGAAATAAAGCTTGGTTCCGTCAGGCATAATATCTATTAATTCATAAACAACCCCATCCTTTTCAAATTTTCTGTCTCCTGCCCTTTTCCCTTTCGCTTTTAAATATTGATTTAGCCTTTCTTTTCTCTGTTCTTCTTTTTTTTGGATTTCTGCCCTTAACTTTTCTATTTCAGAATAGTCATAAGATTCCGTAATCTTTTTCCGCTCTTCCGGAGTCTGGGAATTTCCTATATTGGAAATTAATAAGAGGAAAATAAAAAGTATTATTCTGTTCACACGCATGATTCTAGGATTAAAGTTATTAAAGTCATCAAAGTTAGAAAATAAATACGGTTTTTTTTATAAAAATTCACCTGATTTTGGTTAAATGCAAGCTAAAAATAATTGACCTTCATAAACTTTTTCAATATTTACAGGAAGATTTTATCGGAAAGAAACTTTAAAAGTTTGGACCGTCTGGTTTACTGTTTAAATGAGTTCTTTATAAATAGCGTCTTTTTATGCTGTTTTTTTCAATTTTTTAGTCGCTAAACGTGCTATTTTTCCTGTTTTATTTTGGAGGGGACAGGTATATGAAAGGTTCATACGGAATATTCCGCAGAATGGTATATGCAATTATTGTTACAATAACGATAGTTCCCAATCGGTTGGAAAACATAAAACCGGATGTGTGTTTTTTGTTTTGAAAGATGTAAACCTCTACGATGACATAGATTAAATAAATAAAGAAAGGAAGAAAGAAAATCAAAAAATTATAACGCATGGCTTGTAGGAATTCTCCATGCAGCAAAAAATGGAAAGCTCTTTGTCCTCCGCATCCGGCACAATTAAGCCCCGTCAGGGATTTAAAAGAACACGGGGTTCCTATACCGGTTTTAACAGGGTTGATATGATAATAAAAAAAGAAAATGAACAATAGGGAAAACACTACAAAAGACCAGATCATCCCTCTGTTTTTTATGAATTTAAACAATATATCCATGGTTAGACTCAGTTTGTTTACTTAAATACAGAATAATCTGTCAGCTGTTTTTGAGAATTTCTTCATACAAAGATATATAAAAATCCAATCCTTCGATTATCACAAATAGTATACTTGCTATTATTCCTAATAATAACAATCCAAGAGATATAAAAGATAAAATTTTAGCATTTTCTGCCGCACTTTTCGCACCTGCATAATCTCGAACTATATATTTGGAATTAACCTGACTTGCATAGATAATAGCTAAGATACCTAATACAAAACCTATACAATTCACTGAACAACAGGATAAAATAACGGCTATTATAGCCAAAGGCATATTATTGTCAGGTACGAAAGCCGGTTCATCCAATATACTTATTTCGGGATGAGAGGACTGATTATGATTCTGACTTTCCATAAAAATATTTCTTTTTTGAACACAAATATACGTTTTTGCGCAAACATGAGTATATAACCCGACTTTTTTTTAATAAACATGAAAAAATAATTTAATTCAGAGTATAATCTGTGAAATTATGCCTGTACCCTGAAAAAATAATAAGACGGTTGTTTACTAATAAATCATTACTTTTACAAAGTAGATATATTTATACGAATTTTTTCATAACTTTGTCTATTGGAGTAGTAGGAAATAAAAGAATATTTAACCTAAAGCTAAAAACAGGCAGAGATGAAAAATTCAATGGACATTAACCGGATAATAACTATGAATAAAAGAATAAGCGAACTCATTAATCAGTTTAATTCTCATCCTGTTTATTTGCCTATAGATAAGAGAGAGTTAGAAAACGTTGTGGAATCGATTTTTTCACAAATGTTTCCGATCTGTGAGGAAAAAGACAACCGTAGTGAGACTGAAAAAGAACTTACAAATATTTACGAAACATTATTTGGAAATATTTCAAAACTGACCGATGAATACGAAGCAGAAAGAATTGTTGAAGAATTTTTCAGTAAAATATCCGAAATACAGGGAAAGTTATATAAAGATGCACAAGCTTTCTTAAGTAACGATCCGGCTGCCGAATCCATAGAAGAAGTGGTATTGGCATATCCGGGTTTTTTTGCATTGGCGGTACACCGTATCGCTCACGAGTTTTATAAATTAAAAGTACCCATTATTCCCCGTTTGTTTTCAGAGTATGCTCATGCCAAGGTAGGAATAGACATCCATCCCGGGGCAAAGATCGGAGAAAATTTCTTTTTGGATCACGGAACAGGAACCGTAATAGGGGAAACCACCATTATAGGAAATAATGTGAAGATCTATCAGGGAGTGACTCTGGGAGCTTTGTACGTAACCAAGAACCTTTCAAAAGTAAAAAGACATCCCACCGTAGAAGATAATGTGGTTATTTATGCAGGCGCTACGATTTTAGGAGGTGAAACCACGATCGGACATGATTCTACCATCGGAGGAAATGTATGGTTGACACATACCGTATTGCCGTATACACTGGTTCATTATACATCGGAAATGAAGATAAAAATCATCAAGGATTTTAAAGAACCGATCAATTACGTCATCTGAAAAAATACAATGATTTTTAATGTTGATCAAAGAAAAACGCGGTATGATGAGGAAATATACCTGTGAAAAAAGTAAGTAAACCTGATGCGGACAAGCGCTAATTCGTATAATAAGAAGTTATGAAAGTAAACAGCATATTGGAAATAATAGGGAATACACCTCACGTACGATTGAGTAAGATGTTTCCTGATCATGAAGTATATATTAAATTAGAAAAACAGAATCCCGGAGGAAGCATTAAAGACCGGATAGCTTTGGCGATGATCGAAGATGCCGAAAAAAAAGAAATCTTAAAACCGGGAGGAACCATCATAGAACCCACCTCGGGTAATACAGGAGTCGGATTGGCTTGGGTAGGAACCGTAAAAGGATATAGAGTAATATTGGTGATGCCTGAGTCTATGTCTGTTGAGAGAAGGAGGTTGATGTGTGCCTATGGAGCGGAACTGGTATTGACTCCAAGAGAAAAAGGAATGAAAGGAGCCATTGAAAAAGCGGAGGAATTAGGAAAAGAAATTCAAAATTCCTTTGTTCCGCAGCAATTTAAAAATGATTCAAACCCCAGAATCCATATACAGACCACTGCTCAGGAAGTGATTAAAGATTTTCAGGAAGGAATAGATGTCTTGATAACAGGAGTCGGAACCGGAGGGCATATCAGCGGAGTGGGGGAGGTACTGAAAGAAAAATTCCCCTACATGAAGGCATTTGCAGTAGAACCGATCAGTTCTCCGGTAATTTCAGGAGGAGATCCCGGACCTCATCCTATTCAGGGAATCGGAGCCGGTTTTATTCCCGACACATTAGATACCAAAATATTGGACGGGTCCATTCAAATAAGCAAGGAGGAAGCCTTTGAATACACCCGGAAACTGGCAAAAACAGAGGGAATTTTAGGAGGAATTTCTACCGGAGCTTCTCTGGCTGCAATAGCCAAAAAATTACAAGAATTCCCCAAAGGAACAAGAGTACTGACTTTCAATTACGATACGGGAGAAAGATATTTTTCAGTAGAAGGATTGTTTTAGAAACAGAAACAACTTTCAAAAGTAAAAAAGACAGGTCAAAAGTTCACTTTCCGGATGGTGTCCGGAATGCATGTCCCTATACTATAAAGGTACGAAAAAGAATTCTTTCCTCAATTTTTTTTTGCTTATTTTTTCAGTTTTTCTTTTTGAGAAAAAAATTCACTTAAAATAATTCCGGTCGACATGGCTACATTCAAACTTTCCGTTTTTTGTTCTTTTCCGAATCTGGGTATGGTAAGAATGTGGGTACACACGGATCTTATATCCGCAGAAATTCCGTTCCCTTCATTTCCCATTATAATAAAAGCCTTTTCAGGTAATGAGGCAGTGTAAATATTTTCGCCGTTCATATCCGTGGCGTACACAGGAATTTCCGTGTGGCTCAAAAATTCGGTTAAGTCCGTGTATACTACATTTACTCTGCTCAAAGAACCCATGGCAGCCTGTATCACTTTCGGGTTATAAACATCGACCGTTTCTTTACTGCAAATGATCTGATCTATCCCGAACCAGTCTGCCAGACGGATGATAGTCCCTAAATTTCCGGGATCCTGAATATCATCCAACACCAATTGAATTTCCGAGATTTCATCAACTCTGGGTTCGGGAATTTCTATAAGCGCCAGAGCATCATGAGGGGTTTTGAGAAAACTAATCTTTTTTAATTCTTCATAAGAAATAATTTCATATTGACCTTCCTTTAAAAAGGAAATAGGTTCTGTAGAATAAATATTTTTAATGGAAAAGCGGGAAAAAGTAAATTCTTTGATATTTTTTATTCCCTCAACCACAAATAAATTATACTTTTGTCTATATTTTTTTTTTATTAGAGATTGAATAAGTTTAATTTTATTGACAGATACCATAAAATGAAATTAAAATACAATATTACATTAAAGATATTGATTTTTGTCCAGTTATTCTTCATTTTTTCATGTAAGACCAATAAAGTTCCGAAAAACGGACATCTTTTTATCAGTAGTAAGTTCAATTACATTGATAAAAAAGGAAAACCTTATTTGGACGAGTATGGAAGGCCTTTTTTAGATAAAAAAGAAAAGGAAATTCTGAACGAATATAAGCATCCTTTTGTTGATGAGTTGGTTGATTATGTGAAACCGAAACCTAATACACATCAGTTCTTTGTGATACCTTTAGGTTTATGGCTTTACGATTTATCAAACCCAAAATTTGATTCTATTTACAGTGAATATTACAAAGTAGCCCAAAAACAGAGAAATCAGAAATTACTGGATTCTCTCTACATTAAATATAATCAGGGTAATTACGTAGGGAAGCCCCGTTGGTTTGATCGCTTTTTTTACAATAACGGAGAACCTCCTGTTTTAGTGGATTCCATAATATCTAAAGCCTCAGCAAGAAATTTACAACAGTATTTTAGAAACAGAGGCTGGCGCAAAGCGACGATAAATGATTCCATTTTGGCTTCGGGTAAAAAAGCTAAAGTGCAATACAATATCAAATTGGGCAGACCTATGATCATTGATACCATAATCTATGATATAGCCGATGAGATCAGCGATCGTTTATACAGTAACTATACAAGAAGAAATCAGGCAAACGCTAAAACCTCAGGTTCGAGAATCTTAACAAAAGAGGAATATATGGCGGGTTTTTTAAGCAGAGGTTCCCTGATAAAAAAAGGAGACAGATTAGATGCTTATGTAATAGGAAATGAGGTGACGAGGCTGGAAGACCGGTTTAAAAATATGGGATATTTCAGATTTAACGATCTTAAAGACGAAGTAATATTTTACGTAGATACGACTAGTAATGCATACAACATTCCTGTCCGGTTGTCCATTGAAAAAAGTAAGTTGATAAGTTCAGATGTTGATTTGTCCGACCCGAATAAAAAAGATACCCTGAATCCTAAATTTAAAAGATATAAATACAATAGGATTAATTTAACGTTGGAAGACAGTGAAAATAAAAACGGGGAAAAGTATCCCATAAGATCCGGTTTTTATACCACAGATAAAAAAGTAGTACGTATAAAAGACGGAAAAAAGATCCGGGAAATAGTTAAAGATACGATAGCTTATGTTGTTAACCAGACCGGAAAAAAATATAAGAACAGAGTGCTGGTTAACATGCTGGCTATTAAAAAAGGAGATACGTACCGGTTAAATGCGGAGACACAGACCCGCAGGAATATATATAAAGTAAATAATTTTAATATACAAGTATTTACCACTGAGGCTGAAAAAAATTCCGATTCTATATCAGTAATTGACGGTATACAAACTCCCAAAAAAGAATCTGATTCTACGTTGGTGACCGATATTAAACTGACTCCCATGCCTAAATATTCTTATGAGCTTAGTTTTGAGGCTTTTAACTCTAGTGTAGCAAACTTTGGAATTACTCCCAACGTGAAATTTACAACCAAGAATCTTTTCGGAGGAGCGGAAAATTTAAATATAAGTTTTGGGGGAGCATTAGGAAATATAGAATCCAAGAAGAATAGTAATGCGTTTTTCAATGCATCCGAATTGTCGGCGAAGGTGAGTTTGTCCTTTCCGGAACTGCTGATGCCGTTCAATATAGGAAAACTGATGCCTAAAGCCTGGGGGCCGTCGTCGGCAATTTCCGTAGGATACAACGCCCAATACAACATAGGGTTGGATAAGAGAAGTTACAATGCCGGATTTCTATATAATTTTACGCCAACCCGTACAACCATTCATCAGATAACTTTGTGGGATTTGCAATATGCCCAGTTTTTGAATCCGGGGAATTATTTTTCTGTTTATGAAAAAGATCGGGAGATAAAGGATTACGTGCTCAAGGAGTATCTTCTGATGTTTCCGGGTGTTGAAACGGAGCTAAATCAGGGGTTGATTACGGAAGAAGATCTTTTGTTCCGAATTCAGGAAGATTTTTTGTTCAGAGATTATATGGAAAGCGTGGATCAAGGGAAGATATTAGAGGCTTACGATTTGATGGAATTCAGACGTTACCGGTTTACCCAAAATGTATTAATTTCTTCATTTAAATATGATTTCACCTATGATGAGCGTTTGAGTAACTTTCCGGGGAGACATCCTTTTTATCTGAGGGTACAGATGGAACTGGCAGGGAATGTTTTCTCATTGCTAAACAAAACGTTGGATGATTTTACCACCTCTAACAGTAAAACCATAAAACAAATTTTCGGAATTCCCTATTCTCAATTTGTAAAATTTGATTTTGATATAAGAAAATTCTGGAGTTTATCATCAAAAAAATCATTGAATGCCAGATTGTTTGCGGGCATAGGAATTCCCTATGGAAATTCATTCAGTATGCCGTTTGACAGGAGTTATTCCGTAGGAGGTCCCAGTGACATCAGGGCATGGAGAACCTTTGGTTTCGGACCCGGTTCTTCTGATCTGGGAGGCAAAGAGGGATATGAATTAGGGGCGATAGACAATTTTAAGCTGTTATCTTCGGTAGAATACCGGTTTCCTTTATCGGGAAGTTTTGAAGGAGCTTTATTTGCAGATGCAGGAAACATATGGGGAACAAAAAAAGACTCTCCCGATAAATTTGAATTTAATACCTTTTATAAAGAGTTGGGGATTGGAGGAGGAGGAGGAGTCCGCTGGAATATCAGCAACTTTATTATTCGTTTCGATTTGGCGTATAAATTTCATGACCCCCGAAGAGAGGAAAAAGACAGATGGTATTTCAAATACATTAATCCGTTGAAGCCTCAGATTAACTTTGCCATTGACTATCCTTTCTAGGTATTTTTAAAAGTATAAAATACATTTGAAATTTAAAAAATGAATTTTTACAGATACATAAAACTGCGCAATTGGTTAGGATATGGGCTGGCTCTTTGTCTGGCAGTTTTTGTCATAGTATTTTCCAACAGAAAGGTGGAAGAATTAAAAAAAGAGGAATCAACAAGAATTTCAAATTATGCGAAAACATTGGAATTACTTAATACCGAATCAGATCTTCCCCCAAAAACCCAGTTTTTTTTGGTTCAGTCCATCGAACAGAATACCACCATTCCGGTAATTTTAGTGGATGGAAAGGGCGCTTATCTGGATTCCAAGAATGTAAGTGAGGAAATAATCTCAGATCCCCGCAGATTAAAAAGGGAACTTACCAAAATGGGGAAATTATATAAACCGATTCCTATTATTCTGCCCTTTGGCAATCAGTATGTATACTATAAAAACTCCGTTCTTTTGAATCAGTTGGAATATTATCCCATAGTTTTAGTATTTATCATAACCTTGTTTGTCTGGTTCACCTATTGGTATTTTAAAATATTGAGAAAGACCGAACAAAGTTTACTTTGGGCGGGTATGGCAAAAGAAACCGCACATCAGATAGGAACTCCGTTGTCTTCCATAATCGGCTGGCTGGAAATACTGAAAATGGAGGAAATAGACCAAAAACCCATTCAGAATATAGAGCGCGACGTAAACCGGCTACGGAACATTACCGACAGATTTTCCAAAATCGGTTCTGTCCCGACTTTAAAGCAGGAAGACATAGTAAAAGTTTCCCGGCAGGCTTTTTTATACCTTAAGAACAGAATGTCCAAACAAATTAATTTTGAATTTCAGGCACCTGATGATCCCGTTTATATACAACTTAACGCCACTCTGTTCAGCTGGGTGATTGAGAACCTTATAAAAAATGCAGTAGATGCCATGAAAGGCAGTGGAACCATCCGGTTAAAAATACAGGATAATAAAAAAAATGTATATCTGGACATATCAGATGAAGGAACGGGAATAGCTTTAAAAAACATAAAAAAGGTTTTTAATCCGGGGTTTACGACAAAAAAACGAGGTTGGGGATTAGGATTGTCATTAGTGAAAAGAATTATTAAAGAATATCACTATGGTAAAATATTTGTTTTAAATTCCGAAATTAATAAAGGAAGCACCTTTAGAATTATTTTGAAAAAATAATTGGCAAAATTTTTAATAAAATAACACGAAAACTAAGTAAATTATTTACTTTTGAATTTATGATTTTACGGGGAGAACATTTAATAAAAACATACGGAAGTAAAAGAGTGGTGAAAGACGTATCTCTTAACGTACAACAGGGAGAGATTGTCGGATTGTTAGGACCGAACGGAGCAGGGAAGACAACCACCTTTTACATGATAGTGGGGCTGATTAAGCCCACTCAGGGGGAAGTATTTTTAGATAAAATAAATATTACCCGTTATGCAATGTATAAAAGAGCACAAAAAGGCATCGGATATTTGGCTCAGGAAGATTCCATATTTAGAAAATTATCAGTGGAAGATAATATATTAGGCGTGCTGGAAATGACCGGACTTTCCAAAAAAGAAAGGAAGATAAAAACAGATTTGCTTATAGAAGAGTTTGGTTTGGAACACGCACGGAAAAGCAGAGGAGATTTACTTTCCGGGGGAGAACGCCGTCGTTGCGAAATAGCCCGATGTCTGGCTACTGACCCAAAATTTATCCTGCTGGACGAACCTTTCGCAGGAGTAGACCCCATTGCCGTAGAAGACATTCAGAAGATAGTTCGTTCCCTTGTAGATAAAAATATAGGAATTTTAATAACGGATCATAACGTGCAGCAGACTCTGGCTATTACCAACAGAACCTATATCATGTTTGAAGGAAATATATTTAAAGAAGGATTTCCGGAAGATCTGGCACAAGATCCGGAGGTACGTAAAGTATATCTGGGAGAAAACTTCCGGTTTGAAAAAATTTAAACAGGCTCTAAATACGGAAAATTGTCTTTGCCTGAAAGGCAATATCTTCATAATTGCAGGTCAGTGATCTGTGGAAAGCACACTCAACAACTCTCTTTGCCTTTCAGGCAGTCTTAAATTTTGTATTAGTCTATCCTGTGGGGCGGACGTATTGACCGGCAGGCGTTTACTATTTTGGTCAGTAATAAGCTTTTGTCCAAAGTTTGCATACACATCAGGTCTTTTCTATAGCAAGGTTTGTTTCCGAATACGGAGCAGGGTCTGCAATCCAGATGGTACATCTGAAGTGTATCTTCCTCTTTTTGTCCGTAACCCAGAAAACCCGCGAAAGGGTGAGTGGCCCCCCAAATGGAGATTACCCGGGTTCCCATTAGAGAGGCAATATGCATATTGGCAGAATCCATACTAACCATAAGGGATACGGTGCTGATGATTTTCATCTGATCTTCCAGAGATGTTTTTCCGGTGAGGGAATGAATATTCGGATGTAAATTTTCCCAGGATTGCAGGATGTCAGATTCTTTTTGTCCTCCCCCAAATAAATATACGGTGTAATTTTTTTTTGCTAAGTTTAGACAAATATCTTTCATTCTGTCCAAAGGATACATTTTTTCCGTATAATTGGCAAAAGGAGCTACTCCTATACAGTTTTGATTTTTATCCGGATCAGGATGTAATCTGTGGGAGAGGTTTATTGTAAACCCCAATTTTCTAAACACATCCGCATATCTTTCAGGCATTGGACGAAGAGGGGTCAGTATTTTATTTCTTCTTCGGGTTAATGCTTTTCTCTCTTTTCTTCCTTTATTGAGTGAGGCTTTATGTTTTATGGAAGAGGAAAGAAGTAATTTTAAAATTTTTGTTCTCAATACATTATGTAGATCAGCCAACAAGGTAGCTTTATACATTTTCAGTTCATGAGCTAATTTCTTCAGTCCCCGGAGACCTTTGTAATTTTCTAAATCAACTCCTATGAAAGTAGCATTGGGAACTGATTGGAAAAAAGGCTTGAAGGATGGACGGGAAACAATGAGTAATTCTACCTTAGGATTTTGTTCTATAAATTCTTTTAACACCGGAACTGTCATCGCGACATCTCCCATAGAAGAAAAACGGAAAACCAAAATTTTTTCTTTAGAATTATTCACTAGGATAAATTATTTTTTTATGGAATAGGCTATTGCGTAATATTTTACTTGTTTGATCATGGCTAATAATCCGTTAGCTCTGGTAGGAGACAGAAATTCCTGCAGACCTATTTTTTGAATGAAATCTTCATTGGATTTTAAAATTTCCTCTATGGGATGTCCTGAATATATCTGTATTAACATGGCAGCTATTCCTTTAGGGAGAATAGCATCAGAATCGGCATCAAAATAGAGTTTCCCATCATTTATGTAGGCATTTAACCACACTTGTGACTGACATCCTTTGATAAGTTTATCTTCAGTCTTTGCCTCCGGGGGCATTTCCGGTAATGATTTGCCTAATTCGATCACGTATTCATATCGTTGCTGCCAGTCGTCCAGAAAACTAAATTCGTTGATCAGACTTTGTTGTTTTTCAGAAATAGTCATTTTTTCGTATATTAATTTATACTTTTAAATCCGGTATAAGGCACCAAAACTTCAGGTATGTTGATTCCGGTTTCTGTTTGATGGTTTTCCAATAACGCTGCCAGCACTCTGGGCAAAGCCAGAGAAGAGCCGTTCAATGTGTGGCAGAACTGATTCTTTCCTTCTGCTCTGTAACGTAATTTTAAACGGTTGGACTGAAAGGTTTCAAAGTTTGAAACGGAACTGACTTCCAACCATCTTTTTTGGGCAGCAGACCACACTTCAAAATCATAGGTAATGGCGGAGGCAAAACCCAGATCGCCGCCACATAAGCGTAAAATACGGTAAGAAAGTTGTAAAGATTCAAGTAGGGATTTCACATGTTCCACCATTTCATCTAATGCACGATATGAGTCTTCAGGTTTTTCAATTCTGACGATTTCCACTTTTTCAAACTGATGTAGACGGTTTAGTCCCCTGACCTCTTTTCCATAAGAGCCGGCTTCTCTTCTAAAGCAGGGAGAATAGGCGGTAAGCTTGATCGGTAGCTGGTCGGCATTAAGCAATTCATCCCTGTATATATTAGTGACGGGAACTTCAGAAGTAGGAATCAGATATAGGTTATCTTCGTTTACGTAATACATTTGTCCTTCCTTGTCCGGAAGCTGTCCCGTTCCATATCCGGAGGCTTCGTTTACTACAAAAGGCGGAATAATCTCGGTATATCCGGCTTCTGAATTTCTATCTAAAAAGTATTGATAAAGAGAGCGTTGCAGGCGAGCGCCTTTTCCTTTATAAACAGGAAATCCGGCTCCGGTAATTTTCACTCCTAATTCAAAATCGATCAGATCGTATTTTTTTGCCAGTTCCCAGTGAGGCAATGCATCGGAAATCGCATTTTCATTTGTACTATGTTTGAAAACTTCCAGATTATCCGCTTCGCCGGTACCCGGAGGAACAAGTTCGTTGGGAATATTAGGAATTTCATAAAGAGATCGTTTTAATTTTTCTTCGTTTTCGGCTAATTTTTGTTGTAATTTTTTTGAAGATTCTTTCAGAGATGCCGTTTGGGATTTAGCCTGTTCCGCTTCCTCTTTTTTTCCGGTTTTCATCAAAGAACCGATTTCCTTAGAGATTTTATTTATTTCGGATAATTGAGAATCAAGATCATATTGGATTTTCTTTCTAGATTCGTCTAATGAAATAATTTCGTCAATTAATTCTAATTTGATGAAGTTTCTTTTCTTTAATCCTGCTAAGACTTTTTCTTTGTTGTCTTTGATAAACGCAACCTGTAACATATTTTTTCTCTTTAGAAAACAAATTTACGGGAAAAATAATATTCTCAAGGGCAGAATATATTTTTAAAATCAACAAATTCGAGATTATTTTTATAAATAACTTACAACTAAATATTTATATTTAAATTTTAATTAAAAGGAATTTTTTTTTCAAACTGATACTCATCAACATTTTAATCCGTAACTTAGGGCAATAATATTTTCCGATAAGTAAAAAGAATAGCATGGGATTATCGGTACCTTTTTTTTACACAGGCAGGTTTTTTGATTTTGATATTTGTGTGGCGATATATGAAAATTACCTGTAGGAAAATACATTGTTAAATAGTACTTTTGTGTAGAATTTATTAAAATAATGAAAAAAACTTCTCAACAATTTGATTCGGTCATTTTGACTTGTAAAGAATTATTTAAAAGCAAGATGTTGGATTACGGTTCGGCATGGAGGGTTCTCAGGCTCCCCTCCTTCACGGATCAGACGTATATTAAGGCAAACCGTATACGTACCATACAGGAAAAAGGAGAACAAAAGGTGCAGGAAGATATAAAGGGAGAGTTCATTGCAATTGTCAACTATTCCGTTATGGCTCTGATCCAATTGGAAAAAGGAGTGGTCAGACAACCGGATTTAGATGTAGAGGAAGCTTTAAAATTATATGAAGAAAAAACTGTTGAAGCCAAAAATCTGATGAATGATAAAAATCATGATTATGGTGAAGCATGGAGAGATTTACGGATTAGTTCCATTACGGATTTAATCTTACAGAAGCTTTTACGCATAAAGCAGATAGAAGATAACAACGGAGCAACCTCAGTATCGGAAGGGGTGGATGCCAATTATTATGATATTTTGAATTATGCTGTTTTTGCTTTAATTTTATTACGGGAAAAGTCCTAAAAAATAAACTCATGAAACATCAGACTCATTTTCTTAGAATTGTAGTAGGCGTCCTATTTATAATTTCCGGGATTGTAAAAACCATTGATCCCATAGGGTTTTCGTATAAACTGGAAGAATATTTCGGGGCAGGAGTATTTAATATTCCTTTTTTACAAGGTCTGGCGCTTCCCCTGTCTATTCTCTTTGTGATTTTGGAGGTGATGTTGGGTATGTTTTTATTATTGGGCGTTTGGAAGAAATTTACCCTCTCCTCTTTGTTGTCGCTTATTGTTTTCTTTACGTTTTTAACGTTTTACTCAGCGTATTTTAATAAAGTAACCGATTGCGGATGTTTTGGAGATGCACTGAAACTGCCTCCCTGGGTTTCTTTTTGTAAAGACGTAGTCCTTTTAATTATGATTTTAATTTTAGTTTTCGGATCAAGACACATAGAACCTCTGTTTGTCCCTAAAGTCAGCTGGGTAGCGCTGGGAATCACTTTTGTTCTTTGCTGCTGGATAGCTTACCGGGGAATTGCCCACCTGCCGTTGATAGATTTCAGACCCTACGCCGTAGAAAAAGATCTTAGAGAAGGAATGAGTGACGGTACACCTCAGGAAGACCTGATAATTTATACGATGAGGAATTTGAAAACCCATGAAGAAAAAAAATTGAGTTCCGAGGAATATATTAGCACGAATATCTGGAAAGATACACTTAACTGGAAAATTGAAGAAACTCATACGGAAATAATAAGAAAAGCCGTGCTGCCTTCGGTTCATGATTTTACTGTGGATTGTGGAGATAAAGACAGGACGGAAGACGTATTGAACGAAGATAAAATAGCAGTGATAACGATTCCGTTTGCAAAAAAATTAAGTATAATAGAACGTATGAAATTGAGAAAAATCACATCGGAATTAGCCGGAAATAACCTTAAATTTGTGGTTCTGGCCAATGACCCTGAGATTTTAAGCCCGATACCTTCGTGCTCTACAGACCAGACTACATTAAAAACCATTAATCGTAGTAATCCGGGATTGATGATTTTGAAAAAAGGAGTGGTAGTTGCCAAATATCATGCAAATGATTTCCCGACCGTACAGGAAATAGAAGAATTATAAATTTAACTAAATATACAAGACATATGAGAAAAAAAATAGTGGCAGGTAACTGGAAAATGAATAAAACATTACCGGAAGCAAAATCATTATTGGCAGAAATAGATTCTTACATACAATCCAATTCGTCCAAATGTGAAGTGATTGTAGGAATTCCTTTTGTGTACCTCGAAAACGCTAAAGTAAACCATAAAAACCTTAAAGTATTTTCAGAAGATATTTCAGAACACAAGTCAGGAGCTTATACGGGGGAAGTTTCCGCAGAAATGTTGAAATCCGTCAATGTGGACGGCTCCATTATCGGACATTCGGAAAGAAGACAATATCATAAAGAAACCGATGAACAAATCGGAGCAAAGATAAAAATTGCCTTGGAATATGGTTTGACCCCTATTTTTTGCAATGGAGAAATATTAGAAGAAAGAAAAGCCGGCAGGCATTTTGATGTAGTAAAAAAACAAACGGAGGTAGCTTTGTTCGGATTGACGGCAGAAGAAATATCTAAAGTAATAATAGCTTATGAACCTGTATGGGCTATAGGAACTGGTGAAACGGCAACTCCCGAGCAGGCTCAGGAAATTCATGCGCATATACGCTCATTGATTGCAGATAAATACGGAAAAGAAGTAGCAGACTCCATTTCGATTCTCTATGGAGGAAGTGTAAAACCTTCCAATGCTAAAGAGATCTTCTCCAAACCGGATGTGGATGGAGGATTGATAGGAGGAGCGGCATTAAATATAAATGATTTCAGCGCCCTGATAAACACCTATTCGGAAATATAATAACTTACACTTATATTCGACCGGTACCATAAATGTTACAGGTTGAAATTAATGGATTTATTCCGGTGGCGGCAAGGCAAAGCCTTGCCGCCACCGGAACTTCTTGTTGAATAAATAAAGAGAGGCAATATCTTGATGACTTTTCAAATACAACAAGTTTTCCTCACTGATATTACAGACATTCTTCTTAAAAAATAAGCGGTTTCCCAAACAAACAAAGGAAACATTTATTTCTTTTCTTTGAACTGGTAATTTTCTTTGGAAGGATTATTGTGTTTTGTGCTTTCGGTGGTAATAATAGGAGCCGAAACCTGATCCATGCTTACCAGCCCTCTGTAAATGGCACCGGTTTCTACCTGGAAGCTTTTTACCTGTATATTTCCAATAATGGAGCTCGTGCTTTTTAGTGTTAAATTATCGGCATATATATCTCCTTCTATTTTCCCATAAACAATAAGTTCTTTGGTTTTAATATCTCCTCTCACAATACCTTTTTGACCTAATATAACACCCCCTACACTATTTATTCCTCCCAAGGCTTGCCCGTCTACCTTAATGAATGCTTTGCAGTCTATGGTTCCTTCTATCTTACAGTCTTCTGCTATGATAGTAGTAATGTTCTCGGTTGACAGTTCTAGGGACTCCCCTTTTCGTTTATTAAACATAGTTAAATTATTACTTTATTTGTAAATACTTATTAGGATTTTCTTTTTCTTTATTATGGATTATTTCATAATGGATATGAGGACCTGTAGAACGTCCGGTGTTTCCAAGTTCCCCTATGATCTTACCGGCTTTGACTTTCTGTCCGGATTTAACGTTTATCTTGGATAAATGACCATATAAAGTTTCGTAACCAAAATCGTGTTGTACAATGATACAATTTCCATATCCGCCTTTTGCACCGGCAAAAGAAACTTTACCATCGGCAGTAACGCGGATAGGAGCTCCGATCTTTCCCGATAGATCCAAACCGGGGTGGAACTCTGAGCCGCCTCTTCTAGCCATAGGGTTTTTCCTCACACCAAAATCGGAAGTTAGTCTTCCTATATGAGGGAGACCGATGGGAACGGATTGTATTTTAGTCAATAAATCTAAAATTCTTTCTTTTTTAGATTCAATTAGATCGGCATTTAAATCATTTACCGGATGGTATTCCCCTCCGATATTGCTATTGTTGGAGCTTCCGTTAACCCCGGAAGCGGTAAACGTCTTAACTTCCCGTTCTTTCAAATAATTTTCAATTTTCAATAAAGATTCTTCAGCTTCGTCCAGATTATTAATCATCTGTATGAGTCTTTTACTATCCAGCTTACTTTCCAAATCGGCAATTTTGCCATGCAGTTTCTGCTTTTGGTAGTATTCATATCCGATGTAACTCATTAAGCCTGTTAAAATAAAAAGTATACTTATGGTGGAATACAGTAAAATTCTTTTATAGAGTACAATGTTCTCAATGTGTTTTTGTTTAATGGAATAGATTTTAGTCTCGTGAGAGTGCTTGTCTGTAATGATTACAGTAGAATATTTAGCTTTGTTCATAATTAATTTGTTCAAAGTTAATGTGATATTAAATGACAATAAAAAACAAATATACTTATATCAAAAGTATTAAAAGGTAAAATAAGATAATTTTAACATTATTTTAGCAGATTTTTAAGATTTGGGAATGATATAATTATAGTTTTGAATTTCATTTGTCATCTTATCACTTTTTAGTATTATTGTCAGGTTTATAATATAAATACGCATGTTGCATATGTTTTTTTAGTGTGAATTAATTTTTTGGTTTTCTAAAAAACCGGTCTTTATTAAAAGAGGCTTATATATAAAAATCTAAATTAAACCCTTAGAATAATATTTTGTAAACATCTTCTACTTTAGAAACCGGTTCTATCTTGATATTGTATTTTTTAGTATCAATTTTGTTGTATTTAGAAATAAATATTACGTCGTAACCCAGTTTTTCCGCTTCTGTAATTCTTTGTTCGATGCGATTTACAGCACGGATCTCCCCACTTAACCCTACTTCGCCGGCAAATAAACAATTGTCAGGCAAAGGAATATCTTCATTTGAAGATAAGATCGCACAAATCACCGCCAGATCAATAGCAGGGTCATCAATTCGTATACCCCCGGTGATATTTAAAAAGACATCTTTGATTCCAAGATGAAAGCCCGCACGTTTTTCCAGAACAGCTAATAACATATTTAGCCGCTTAACATCGAATCCTGTAGTAACCCTTTGCGGAGTCCCGTAAACAGCGGTGGATACCAAAGCCTGTATTTCAACCAGCATAGGACGTATACCTTCCAATGTTGCGGCAATAGCATTTCCCGACAGATTTTCATCCTTTTTCGAAATTAACATCTCGGAAGGATTTTTCACCTGGCGTAATCCCGAAGAGAACATCTCGTAAATTCCCAGTTCGGAAGTAGAACCATAGCGGTTTTTATTGGCGCGCAGTAAGCGGAAAATATAATTTCGATCCCCCTCAAACTGCAAAACCACATCGACCATATGTTCCAATATTTTAGGTCCGGCAATAGATCCCTCTTTAGTGATATGCCCGATTAAAAAAACAGGAGTGGCAGTTTCCTTGGCATATTTAATTAATTCCGAAGAACATTCCCTTATTTGAGAAATACTTCCGGGAGAAGACTCAATATAAGAAGAATGAAGTGTCTGAATGGAATCAATGACCAATAGTTCAGGCTGTAATTCCATAGCTTTCTTTAAAATTTTTTGAGTGGAAGTTTCTGTAAAAATATAACATTCCGTATTTTTTATCTCCAGACGGTCTGCCCTCATTTTGATCTGATGGACACTTTCTTCCCCCGATACATATAATACCTTCCTTGGAATTTGTAAAGAAATTTGTAATAATAAAGTTGATTTCCCGATTCCGGGTTCTCCGCCAATCAGGATGACACTTCCGGGAACAATACCACCTCCCAGCAGATAATCCAGTTCGGCATCCTGAGATAGAATCCGATGTTCCTTCTCCGGTTTTATTTCATGAATTTTATGAATAGTATTTTTTGTTTCCCTGTTAACAAACGAAGCAGAATGCTTCGGATCTTTCTCAACTACTTCCTCAACAATCGTATTCCATTCATTGCAAACCTTACATTGTCCTAACCATTGAGAATATTGAGTGCCGCAATTTTGACAAAAAAAAGTAGTTTTAGGCTTGCTCATATCTCTGTTAAATTTTTACTAAGAAAATACAAAAGTAGTTATTTTTTAGTGAATAAAAACTTACTCTCTCCAAATACATTTAGTGGAAACACATTAATTAAGCTGACCTAACCAGCTATTAGAGAATTTTTAGAGCCTGTTTAATTTTATTGCGATTATTTTTTATTGCTATTTTTGCGATGGATTTTTTGCTTTTTATTTGAAGATTTAGCGGGCTAAATCAAGAAGAAAAAGAGAAAAAGACGTTCAAAAGAGCTTAAAAAGAATGCAAAATATAATTAGAACCTAAAAATAAATATTTGAATAAAATTTAAACAGGCTCTTAGTAAGATAAAAAAATAAACTCAATATTTTATTCTAAGGAAAATCTCCCTTTAGCCTTTGAGAAAGCCCGATCTTAAATGTATACACATAAATATTGATTACGAAAAACCATAATTTTATACTTAAAGCACTGAATCATATGAAAAAAACTTAAAATAATTTAGTAGTTTTGTAAAAAATCAAAAAAATATAAATATGAAAAAAATAGTGTTAACAGGTATTACAATCCTGATGATCTTAGGATTTCAATCATGCAGTGATTCAAAAAAAGCCAAGCAGACAACGGAAGCAAAACAAGAAGTACAGACAAGTGAAGACGCAGCCACTTATTCAGTTAACGTTACAGAAAGTAAAATTAACTGGTTAGGACAAACCGTCGTGACTAAACACCAAGGACATATCCTTTTTAAAAGTGGAGAAATAAACCTTAAAGAAGGAGTAGTGGAATCAGGAAGTTTTGTAGCTGATATGAATACAATAAAGTCAGAAGATGCAACAGAGGAAGCGGTAAGGAATAAATTAGACGAACACCTAAAAGCTGAAGATATTTTTGATGCAGCCCAATATCCCGAAGCTAAATTTAGCATTACTTCAGTAAAACCACTAGAAGGAGAATACAATACGGAATTAGAAGGGAATCTGGAAATAAAAGGAATCTCAAAAAACCTTTCTGTTAAAGCCTATGTACAGGTAGAAGGAGATAAAGTTACCCTTAAAACAGAAAAATTTACCATTAACCGTCAGGACTTTAATGTTACCTATAGTAATGGTAACCCTCAAGATAAAGTAATTAAAGATTTATTTGATATAGAAATTATCATTACAGCCAATAAGAAATAAAATATCCTTCCCTTTAGGTGGATAAATTTAATTCCTGTTAACCTTAAAAGTAGCAGGAATTCGTTTTTTTAATAGTTTTTTATATTATAAAGGTAAGATAAAGGAAAATTTATACACACAAAATGAGAATGTTACATAAAATGGTGAAAAATTATAGATGAAAAACTTAATTTTTTTGGTGGAAAAATTTGGAGGAAACGAAAAAAGTCATATCTTTGCACTCCAATTTAATCAAAAAATAATATGTGACAAACATTAGGTTAAATTGGAGACAAAACAAGATCGTTGACATAAGCTATAATAAAGATAAAAAAAAGTAGCAAGACCTGGAAAAAGTAGAGGACATCGAGTTAGGGGATAAGGTTTGTTGAAAGGAATTTTTTCGGCGTAAGTTGAAAAAGAAGAAACAACAATGGAGAGTTTGATCCTGGCTCAGGATGAACGCTAGCGGGAGGCTTAACACATGCAAGCCGAGGGGTAAATGGGAGCTTGCTTCC
>JAISMV010000100.1 GCA_031276535.1 Flavobacteriaceae bacterium | reverse complement strand
CTACGTTATAAAAAATTTCAACTATATAATCAATACGCCATCCTTGAACAAAAAACCGGATTAAACTTGTTTAATTAAGCTCTTTTGAGCGTCTTTTTCACTTTTTCTTCTTGATTTAGCCCGCTAAATCTTCAAATCAAAAGCAAAAAATCCATCTCTAAAATAGCCATAAAAAATAATCGCAATAAAATTTAAACAAGCTCTTAAAAAATACCATAATTATGGTATTTTTTTCTGCGAAATTGTATGTAAATTTGTTATGAAAAGTTCTTAGATGAAATATATTTATTCCATAATCGTTGTTTTTATGATGGCAATGCGTCCTATATTGCCTGTTGTTAACTATGCGGTTAACTACAACTATATAGTGGAGAATTTATGTGAAAACAAAGAAAAATCTGAAATGATGTGTAATGGTAAATGTTATCTCTCTAAAGAACTTGCCAAAACTAATTCAGAGCCACAAAACAATGGTCTGGAATTTATTATGGTTTCTTGTGACTCTTTTGTCCCAAGTGAAACATTTAAAATTGAAAATAAAATATCTTCTTGTACTATTACCTCTAAGAAAAACTTTTATTTTTCACACAAAATTTACAATTATCTTTTCTCTTCAAATACATTTCATCCCCCAATTGTATAATTAATTTCTTTTCTTCTTACTTGTATTTTAAAATTTTAAATATGAGAAGTATAGAAGCTACATACAGATTTTTAGAAATTAATTAATAATTTTCTCTTATAAGTATTAGTATCCTTTTTTGTGTATTGGATGTCTATGTTATCTATATACTCTTTCAATTAGAGCTGATATAGAGCGCATTTGTGGTAAGAATTATCAAGGACCAAGGCAAAAGTAAAAGTAAAAAAATAAAAGCCTGATTACTATGTTTTTAAATGTATTCTTTTGAATCAAAAAAATACAGTTTCATAGCATAGTAAATTTTGCAACGGTCTTTATCATTGTACCTGCGAACTTATTTATAAAGAGAAAGCTAAATCACTATCAAAATGAAGCTTGAAAGAGAATTTAGAATAATGAAAGTATTTAATTCTTTACTTTTATTGTTATTGTTTTCAGTTTCTTCGTGTACATTGGATAAGACGGATTATGAAGCTGAAATAGATACTGTTGTGCCTGTTTATGGCGAATTCAAGGAAACAACAGTACTTAATAACGGGCAATACAAAATAAGTATTGGAACACTAAACGGAACCTTTTATAGAGGCTATAATGAACTCCGTATAAAGATCTTCAATACACAGTCTAATTCAGAAATTAGTAATGCTGATTTGACTTTTTTACCTATTAAGGTCAACAATGAAGGGAATCATTCATCGTGTCCTCATTTATATAAATTAGAATACAATACTAACGAAAAATATTATTCCGGTTATGCTGTATTCACAGAAGAAAGTAATCCAATCAATTGGAGTCTGTATATAAATGCTAAGATTAATGATCAGAATTATTCTTTTAATAAGGATGTTGAAGTAAAAGAGCAAAATAACAAAAATCTAAATATGACTTCTTTCGTCGGAAAGGATGGTCAACAGTATTATATTGCCTTAATATCTCCACAAAAACCTAAAGTTTCAAAAAATGATTTGGTTGCCGGAATTTATAAATATAACGAACCAACATCTCCTGAAGGAACATTTCCAGATCCCAATCAGTTTTCTTATAGTCAAGTTACTGGTTATACATTAGCCTTAGACCCTAGAATGCCCGAACCTTCTATGGGGAATCATTCTTCGCCGAATAATGTAGACCTTACTCAGAGAAGTGACGGACTTTATCAAGGAATTGTTAATTATACAATGACAGGGAATTGGACACTCAATTTTATTTTATATGACCAAAATGGTTTAATTATAAAAGGTACAGAAGTTCCTACAGATTTCACACCAGGTGTGGAAGGTGTAAAGGGTGAATTACATATTGACATCTTATTCTAATACAAATGAAAAAAATAATTATTCCGATTCTATTTCTTAGTGTATTTGTAAATGCTCAGGAGAAAGAAGAAAGTCAAGACAGCATTAAAGTCTTAGAAGAAATTATAATCATTAATAAGAAAAAAATAGAAACGGATCTTAAAATGAATGTTTCTGTCGATGAATTTCTTGCCTCATCTGAAAACATTAGCTTTATTAAAAGAGGTGCTTATGCATGGGAACCTTTACTGAATAATATGAGTACTGAGCGTTCTATGGTAACCATTGATGGTATGCATGTTTTTGGAGCATGTACTGATAAAATGGATCCGGTAACCTCTTATGTAGAAAGTAATAACTTGTCGGCAATTGACATAGAATCCGGACAAGAAGGCAGCCTACACGGATCTACTATTGCAGGAAATATTAATCTTAAACGTAAAACCACTCCTTTTGGTTTATCAAAAAAATGGAGTGGAGCTTACCAAACTGGTTTTGAATTTAATAATAAGCAATTTTTTAATCTGGGAAACTTCTCTTATTCAAGTAATAAATTCGTAGTAGATGGAAGTATTTCTTATCGAAAAGCAGAAAATTATAAAGACGGAAACGATGATGAAGTAAATCATTCTCAATACAAAAAATTTAATAGTGCCTTAGGTGTAGCATATAAGACAAGTGAGTTATCATCTGTTCGTTTAGATGCTATTTTTGATGTTGCAAAAGATGTTGGTTATCCTGCTCTACCGATGGATCTATGGTTATCCAGAGCTTTAATAAGTTCCGCCACTTTTAAACAATTATATGTAAATAGTTCTGTGAAAGCTTGGGAGTCTAAAGTTTATTTTAATGCAATCGAACATTATATGGACGATACCACTCGCCCGGAAAATTTAGTGCATATGGATATGCCCGGTTGGAATACAACTTACGGATTGCTTTCAAAAATAAACATAAAAAAAAGTAATTATTCATCAGAAATACAGCTGAACGCGTATCATAATTTATCAATTGCCGAAATGCGTATGTATCCACAAGATAGAAGCAAAAGGACGATGTTCGCATATAGCTGGCCTTGGGTTACCACAACTTATGGAGGCTTCTCTACGAATAATGCCTGGGAAATATCGGAACATAGTCAACTAAATTTTGGAGGAGCATTAGGCCTCAATCATAATCGATCAAAATATGTAGAATTCAATTGGATATTTCATCCGGGAGCTCCGCAAGAAAAAACAAGAATCTTGCCTAGCTTACATGCTTCTTATTTATTAAATATTAACCCATTCGATTTTTCCGTAGGAGGAGGATATGGTCATCGTGCCCCATCTGTTTCGGAAGGTTATGGTTATTATATTTATAATAGTTTTGATCGGTATGATTATGTAGGAAATCCTGACCTGAAAAACGAAATATCTTACGAAATAAATGCAAGTGCAGGATATAAAAATGACCGATTGAATCTTCAGGCAAAAGTAAATTACTTTTATATCGAAAATTACATCATCGGAAAAATTCTAGACATAGGAAGTCCTATGAATTATCAATCCGTCGGTGTAAAAGGCTATAATTCTCTAGATTATGCAACTTTATTTAATTTTTCTCTCCAAGCAGATTATGCTCTATTAGACGATTTAGATTGGAATGGAACATTAACTTATGCCAGAGGACTAGATAATAAAGAAGGAAACTTACCATTCATTCGACCTTTAAGTTACCAAACAGCCTTGCAATTTCATTATAAAAATTTGGGTGTGACAACTTCTGTGAATGGAGATTTTAAGCAAATAAATTTCAGTTCAGAATATGGAGAAGATCAAACATCATCCTACACCATTTGGAATGCTTCCGTTGATTATACATTTTCAATTAACAAAATCAAACTAAAACTTCAGATTGGTACAGAAAATATTCTTAATGAATATTATAGTACTTATGCAGATTGGGGTAATATTCCCAGAATGGGACGAAATATTTTTACCTCATTAAAAGTAAACCTTTAATCAAATAACAATAATTAAAATGAAAAAAATGAAACTATTAAAAAATTACCTTTTATTATCAGTGTTATCTTTCACAATTTTTTCTTGTGACAATGATGACTACACACACACACCAGTAGTTGCTAATAACAACAATAATAGCCCCACATCAGGCATACCAGTTGCCAATGATGTAACTTTAGAATTTAAAAATACTTTCAAAGATCAGACAATTGTTCTTGGAGAAGCTAATTCTACAGACGCAACAATCAATACTTCCGCAGCAGGACAAATTCATCAGTTTTCTGAACTGAAATATGTCGTTAGTAACATTCGATTGATCAGAGCAGATGAAACAGAAGTTCCTTATAATGTTGATGACTTGGATAAAGGAGCCACCGTAATTGATCAATCTAAAACTTCTTCACTTAATTATGTTCTAAGTAGTATTCCTTCAGACGAGTATAAAGGAATTAAATTTGGTTTAGGAATAAAAACAGAACTAAACACCTTAGACCAAGTTCTTTTCCCAAAATTTTATGAAGCTGCAGGAGCTAATGATACACAAATGATGTGGGAATGGGGAACCGGATACCGTTTTACTAAAATAGAAGGTTTCTATGACACAGATAAAAAACAATTATCAATCCATACAGGAAGTACTGTAGAAGAAGATCCTGAAAATCCTGAAGGCGACTATATACAAGGAGTTGATGCATACAGAGATATAACCCTTGATTTCCCAAATAATGCATTAGTGGGAAAAAATGCACCAAAAATTATAATAAAAGCTGATTTTGATAAACTTTTAAATGGGGCATCTGATACAATTACTTTATCTACAGGAAAGGGGATGAATAACAATGCAACTCCTAGCGTTCACACTGCTGTACAAATGACGAGATTTGTGAACAATTTAGGAGGAAATGGCACAAGTGACCTTAAAGGAGTGTTCTCTATATATGCAGTAGAAAACTAATATTTAAAGAAGAATTGAATCGCTCAAATGAGCGATTCAATCTTTAATTTATTGATAATTTATAATGAAAATGAAAAAAATCCGGTTTATTTCTTTTCTTTTTTTGGTCTTTTTCTCCTGTACTAAAGATGATGTATATCTTGGACAACCAATTGTTGATAATCCGGAAATTATACTTAAAATTCCTGAGGGATTTCCTGAACTTAATTCCTATTTTTATGGGAATAAACCCACCAAGTTTGGCGTCGAATTAGGTGAGAAATTTTTCAACGACAAACGATTCAGTATAGATAATTCCATTTCATGTTCCAGTTGTCATCAACAATCTAGCGCATTTGCGGATAATGAAAAACAAGCGATAGGCGTTTTTGGAAGAATAGGACTTCGTAATACACCTCCAATCCAAAATCTTGCCTTTATGAGATTTTATAATTGGGATGGAAGTAAGCTAAGATTAGAAAAACAACCCATCGTTCCTATCATTACACATGAAGAGATGGACTCTTCTATCTTAGAAGTGATTTCTAAAATAGAGAATGACATTGAGTACAAAGAGTTACTAAAAAAAGTATTTGGTGATGATAAAATGACTCCGGAGCGTATTTACAAAACAATTGCACAATATGAATATACTTTGATTTCTGCTAATAGTAAATATGACAAAGTAAAACGCAACGAAACAACTTTTACCGAAAATGAAGCACAAGGGTATCAAGTATTTCAACAAAAATGCATTAGTTGCCATAGCGGAGCATTGTTTACAGACCAGAGCTTTAGAAATATTGGTTTCCCTGTCAATCTAGATTCTAATGAAGGTGGACGTGCTCGCGTTACAGGAGATTTAAACGAATATATGAGCTTTCGGGTTCCTTCTCTACGCAATATAGAATATACTGCACCTTACGGTAGTTTTGGTCAATTTCCAACCTTAAAATCTGTATTGGATTATTTATCTGATGGTGTTTTAAATTCAGAAAATTTAGATCCTATTTTAAAAGATAATAACAATCGAATTCCGCTATCTGATTTAGAAAAGCAACAACTCATCGATTTCATGAATACGCTAAGTGATAATGAATTTATAAACAAATAATTTTTTGAGGAGTCTCCTTATCATATACGCCATTTTTCTACCGCATTTCGCCCGATTTGCCGGTGATTAATTATGTGGTGAATTGAATGGAACAAGTACAAAGGGGACAAGTCAGGAATTGCTAAATTTATTTCAAATCAATCGAGGAAAAACAGAAAAAAGCATAAAAAAAGCTGTCTTAAAAATAAGACAGCCTATTTTGTTTGATAACGAAAATTATTACATTTATTTTTTAACAGCATCAACCACCGCTTTGAAAGCTTCGGGATGATTCATAGCTAAATCTGCTAATACTTTTCTGTTTAATTCAATATTTTTTTCTTTCAATAATCCTATAAATTTAGAATAGGAAAGTCCTTGTTGTCTGACTCCGGCATTGATTCTCTGAATCCATAATGCTCTGAAATTTCTTTTCTTTTGCTTTCTTCCTACGTAAGCATATTGTAAAGCCTTTTCAACAGCATTTTTTGCTACTGTCCAAACATTTTTTCTTCGTCCATAGTAGCCTTTGGCTAGTTTTAGGACTCTTTTTCTTCGCGCTCTTGACGCTACTGCGTTAACTGATCTTGGCATAATTTTTTGTTTTTTTGAAATGGGCGGGATTTAAAATTCCTCTTAGTTGCTCCATTTCAGGGTTAAACTTTAATTTAAATTTCTAAACCGGAATATTTTGGTAAATATTCTTATTTAAGTAATAGTTGTCTTTTTACGCTCTTTTCGTCTGAAGCATCAACTAAAGTTGCATAAGTCAGATTACGTTTGCGTTTTGTACTTTTTTTAGTCAAAATATGACTTTTGAATGCGTGTTTTCTTTTGATCTTACCTGAACCGGTAATTGAAAAACGCTTTTTAGCTCCTGATTTTGTTTTTAATTTCGGCATTTCCTTTCTTATTTATCTTGTTATCAAACGTATTTTTTTATTTGTTTTTTGGGGTCACCATCATAATCATTCTTTTCCCTTCCAATTTGGGCATTTGTTCTACTTTTCCCCATTCTTCCAATTCCTGAGCCAGTTTCAATAATAATATCTGCCCCTGATCCTTAAATATTATGGAACGTCCCTTGAAGAAGACATATGCTTTTAATTTCGAACCTTCTTCTAAAAATTTCTGAGCATGTTTTTTCTTGAATTCAAAATCATGTTCATCTGTTTGAGGACCAAAACGGATTTCCTTAACCACGACTTTAGCCTGTTTAGATTTCAGCTCTTTTTGTTTCTTCTTCTGTTCGTATAAGAACTTTTTATAGTCAACCACCCGGCAAACCGGAGGGTTGGCACTTTCGCTGATCATTACCAAATCCAATTCCAGATCTTCTGCCACTCTAAGTGCTTCTTTGACAGGATATACACCTTGAGAGACGTTATCTCCTACTAATCTTACCTCGGGAACATCAATCTTATTATTGATCTTATGTTCAGCTTCTTGTCTTCGGGGAATGTATCTCCTCCCCCCTGAATTATTTCTGTTAAGTGCTATGGTATTTAAATTTTAAGGTTTATCTGTTAATTTTTTCATCATTGATACCGTTTCTTCCAAGGTAAAAGTTCCCAAATCTCCTTCTCCTCTTTTACGAACGGATACCGTATCAGACCCGGCTTCTTTTTCCCCTACAATAAACATATACGGGATCTTGTTTATCTCTGCATCTCGTATCTTTTTACCTGTCTTTTCGTTACGCTCATCAATCTGACCGCAAATATCCGAATTTTCCATTAAATTCAAAACTTTTTTTGCATAGTCTGTGTATTTTTCACTAATAGGTAGAATAATAAACGGTTCGGGGCTTAACCAGAGAGGCAAATTTCCGCCTGTATGTTCCAATAGAATAGCGACAAAACGTTCCAGAGAACCGAAAGGCGCTCTGTGAATCATTACCGGACGATGTTTTTCGTTGTCCGAACTTGTGTAATGGAGATCAAATCGTTCCGGCAGGTTATAGTCTACCTGAATTGTTCCCAACTGCCAGCTTCTTCCTAATGCGTCTTTCACCATAAAGTCAAGTTTAGGTCCGTAAAAAGCAGCTTCCCCATATTCTACAATTGTCGGAAGTCCTTTTTCCTCAGCGGCTTTCTTGATTGCGTCTTCGGCTTTTTCCCAATTTTCATCACTTCCTATGTATTTTTCTTTATTTTCTTTATCCCGTAAAGAGATCTGGGCGGTAAAATCATTAAAGCCTAATGATGTAAAGGTATATAATACCAAATCAATTACTCTTTCAAATTCTCCTATTAACTGATCCGGAGTACAGAAGATGTGAGCGTCATCCTGAGTAAATCCTCTTACGCGGGTTAATCCGTGTAATTCGCCGCTTTGTTCATATCTGTATACTGTGCCAAATTCTGCAAATCGTTTGGGCAGATCTTTGTATGACCATGGGGATGAACGATATATCTCGCAATGATGGGGGCAATTCATGGGTTTCAACAGGAATTCTTCTCCTTCATTCGGGGTTTTTATCGGTTGAAAGCTATCTGCACCGTATTTTTCATAATGTCCGCTGGTTACGTATAGGTCTTTATGTCCGATATGGGGTGTAGCCACGATCTCATATCCTGCTTTCTGTTGAGCCGTTCCGAGAAAATCAATCAGTTTTTGTCTTAATTTTGCTCCTTTAGGAAGCCACAAAGGCAATCCTGCTCCTACTTTTTCGGAGAAAGTAAATAACTGTAATTCTCTGCCTAATTTGCGGTGATCCCGTTTTTTGGCTTCTTCTATTTTTTCCAGATATTCGGTTAGATCCTTCTGCTTAGGGAATGTAATTCCGTAAACCCGTACCAGTTGTTTATTTTTCTCATTTCCTCTCCAATAGGCTCCTGCTACGTTTAGTATCTTTACCGCTTTTACAATTCCGGTAGAAGGAATATGTCCTCCACGACAAAGATCCGTGAAATTATCGTGGGTCACAAAGGTAATGGATCCGTCTTCCAGATTTTCTATCAATTCGGTTTTAAATTCGTTGTCTTTATAAACTTCCAATGCTTCTTTCTTGGAAACCGGATATAGTTTAAATGTGGAGTTTTTCTTCGCATTCTCCAGAATCTTTTTTTCTATTTTCTCAAAATCTTTTTCCGAAAGGGTTTCACTCCCAAAATCCACATCGTAATAAAATCCGTTCTCGATCGGAGGACCAATGGTCAGTTTAGCATCGGGATAATATTCTGTAATGGCTTGAGCCAGTAAATGGGCTGAAGAATGCCAGAAGGCTTTTTTGCCCAAGTCATCATTCCAAGTCAGTAACTGCACGGTTGCGTCTGCCGTTATCGGAGTGGTAACTTCTACCTGTTTACCATCGAGTAATGCAGAAATGGTGTTGCGCCCCAAGCCTTCTGAAATGCTTTTGGCTACATCCAACGGTGTTACGGAACCTTGAAATTCTTTCACACTTCCATCGGGAAGGGTAATTTTTATCATTCTTCTATATTTTTTGAGGACACAAATTTACAAAAGTTTTGCGAATTTGTTTTTATGTACCCTAAAAATAGTTCTATTTTATTTTTTCTATTTAATAATTGCCTCAAACAGGCTGTTGAGAAATATCAACAAGATAGCCAGCGGAACGAAATATTTGGTAAGAAAGACATACAGGTTAAAAAAGGACACTTTCACGGTATGTTTGTTGGTCAACTCATCGTATATGTCTTCTTTTTTCATTTTCCAGCCTACAAAAACGGAAATAAGAAAGGCACAAACAGGCATTAAGATAATGGATGAAATTTGATCGAATAAATCAAAGATATTTCTTCCCAGTATTTTAAAGTCAGACAAATATCCTAAGGAAAGAGAGCACAGGGAGCCTGTAACCGTAAATAGTACGGTGGAGATGATAATGGATTTTCGTCTTGAAATTTTCAACTCTTCCGACAGGTATGCTATTACCACTTCCAATAATGATATGGAAGAAGTGAGAGAGGCTATCAGGGCTACTGCAAAAAATACAGGCGCTAACAGAGAGCCAAAAGGCATTTGAGAAAATACTTTAGGTAAGGTTACAAAAATAAGCCCGGGGCCTTGTCCCGGATTTAATCCGAAGGAAAAAACCGCAGGCAATATGGTTAATCCAGCCAAACAACTGAATACAAGGCTCATGACAATTGTGATGAGGGATAACTTTACCAGATTTTCTTTTTCTCCTATGTAAGAACTGTACGTTAAAATAATTCCCATACCCAGACTCAGGGTAAAAAGCCCCATACCCAAAGCTTCTAAAACAACCTTGCCCGTCAACTTGGAGAAATCCGGTTTAAACATAAACTCCACTCCTTCTCTTGCTCCGGATAGGTTTACCGAATAAACAGCCAGCACCAATATCATTAGAAACAGTAAAGGCATCAGTATTTTCGAATATTTTTCTATTCCATCTTTAATTCCCGTCCAGATTATTCCGGCTGTCATTCCGAAAAATGCCAAATGCATTAAAATAGGTCTGTATGGTGAGGAAACAAAGTCGTTAAAGTGATTTTCATCTATAGATCTTATTCCTGAGAAAACCGATACTACCAGATATTCTATTGTCCATCCTCCTACTACACTATAGAAGGAAATGATAAACATCGTAGTCACAACTGCTATAAATCCGGTAGCATACCAATGGGTATCCGGTTTTAATTTTCTGAATGCTCCTACAGGATTTTTTTTGGAACGTCTGCCTATGATCAATTCCGAAAGCATAAGAGGAAAACACAGTATGAGTAAAAAAACGATGTATATGAGTATAAAGGCTCCTCCTCCGTTAACTCCCGCTACGTAAGGGAATTTCCATAATCCTCCTAATCCTACTGCAGAGCCTACCATTGCCAGCAATGCCCCAATTTGTGAACTGAAACTATCTCTTTTCATTTATCTGATTACGTTTATCAATTAATTTTTTTTAACACCGGCATTACCTGCCTGTTTTATCTGTCAAATCTCAGGCTTTCTCCTCTTACTTCTTTTACTTCTCCTTTTTCAAAAGCCAGTTTTCCATTTAAAAATGTTTTTTCTATAGCTGTTGAAAATGTTTGATTTTCAAGTGGAGACCATTTGCATTTATATAAGATATTATCTTTAGTGACTGTATACGATTTATTGGGATTCACCAATACTAAATCGGCAAAGTATCCTTTTCGTATATACCCTCTTTTGTGAATCTGAAACAAATCCGCAGGGGCATGACACATTTTGTTTACTACAGTTTCTTTAGTGATTTTCCCTTGTTTTGCCAATTCCAGCATCATCTGCAACGAATGTTGTACCAGAGGTCCTCCGGATGCCGCCTGCAAACAGCCTCCTTCTTTTTCGCATAAAAGATGCGGTGCGTGATCCGTGGCTATTACATCTAATCTTCCCTGAACCACTGCCTGCAAAACGGCTTCTCTATCTTGTTTTGTTTTTACCGCGGGATTCCATTTTATCCCGGTGCCGTATTTCTCATAATCTTCGTCTGAGAACCAAAGATGATGCACACAGGCTTCTCCGGTAATTTTCTTTTCCGATAGCGGTTTATTGTCAAATAAGCTTACTTCTTTTTGGGTGGATAAGTGTAAGATGTGAAGTCTGGTTCCGTGTTTGTGTGCCAATTCCACTGCTTCTGCCGAGGAACGGTAACAGGCTTCTTCACTTCGGATCAACGGATGATAGAGAACGGGAATATTTTCTCCGAACTCCGCTTTATATTTTTCTATATTTTTTTTAATAATCTCTTCTTTCTCACAGTGAACTGCGATTAACATATTTACTTCCGCAAATAGGGTTTCCAGTGTTTTTTCATTATCTACCAGCATATTCCCCGTAGAAGAGCCCATGAAAATCTTTATTCCGCATACTTCCTTAGGATCGACCTTTCCAAGTTCTTCCATGTTATCGTTAGTCGCACCCAGATAGAAAGAATAATTGGCGTATGATCTTTGGGAAGCGGTTTCAAATTTATTTTCCAATGCTTCAATTGTCACTGTTTGCGGAAGAGTATTGGGCATTTCCATAAAAGAGGTTACTCCTCCGGCAATGGCGGCACGGCTTTCGCTGGCGATATCTCCTTTGTGTGTTAGTCCGGGTTCCCTAAAATGTACCTGATCATCGATCAATCCCGGAATAAGCCATAATCCGTCTGCTTCCAGTACTGTAGCTTCATTTTTGATTTTTTCGGGAATTTCTTCCGTTTGATGATATATTTCCGATATGAGATCATGCTCTAATAACACGGAGCCTTTTACAGAGTTTCCTTCGTTTATTATGGTTGCATTGTGTATTAGTATCATATGTAAAATATATTTTTATCTGTAATTAATGTCCTGCCGTTTTTGAAAATAAATTAATAACCAAAACTCCTGTAATGATGAATAAAATTCCCACAACAGCCGGAATATCCAATTTCTGTTTATACAGGAAATACCCTGCAAAGCTGATCAGTACTATTCCTATCCCTGACCATATAGCATAAGCGATACCCACAGGAATAGTTCGTATTGCTTTTGTTAAACAAAACAACGCGCAAAAAAATAAAGAAAAAAATGCCAGAGAAGGTTTCCATCTGGTAAATTCTCTTGTCATGGGAAGCATAGAGGTAGCAACTACTTCAAAACAAATGGCCATAAGCAAAAACATATACGATTTCATATATTAAAATAATTCCGGCTGGTCTCCCCGGGTTTTTATTTTCCCTAAATGTTTATATGCTTTTTCCGTAGCTTCTCTTCCTCTTGGCGTTCGCATAAGGTATCCTTCCTGTATCAAAAAGGGTTCATAGACCTCTTCCAATGTTCCGGGGTTTTCTCCTACTGCCGTGGCAATAGTTGTTAACCCTACCGGTCCGCCTTTGAATTTATCTATAATGGAACTTAAAATCTTATTATCCATTTCATCCAGCCCGTGCTCGTCTACTTTTAACGCTTCCAATCCTATTTCCGCTATTCTCACATCAATCTGTCCTGTTCCCTTGATCTGGGCAAAATCCCGGATCCTTCGCAACAGGGCATTGGCTATACGCGGAGTTCCCCTGCTTCTGGAAGCAATCTCAATAGCTGCCTGTTGTTCTATCTGCATGTTCATAATCCGTGAACTTCTTTCTACAATGGTGCTTAATAACTCCGTATGATAATATTCAAAACGAAAGTTGATTCCAAACCGGGCTCTCAAAGGAGCCGTCAACAGTCCCGACCGGGTGGTTGCACCAATCAGTGTGAACGGATTCAGATTGATTTGTACCGAACGGGCATTAGGGCCGCTTTCAATCATAATATCAATCTTATAATCCTCCATAGCCGAATATAAGTATTCTTCCACTATGGGAGAAAGACGATGAATTTCATCAATGAACAAGACATCATTTTCTTCCAATCCTGTTAATAAACCTGCCAAATCTCCGGGTTTATCCAATACCGGACCTGAAGTGATCTTAATTCCTACTCCCAGTTCATTTGCAATAATATGCGCCAGAGTTGTTTTTCCTAATCCCGGAGGCCCATGGAGCAACACATGATCTAACGATTCTTTTCTCAGTTTTGCTGCTTTTACGAAGATTTCCAGATTATCCATAATATGGGATTGTCCCGCAAATTCATAAAAGTTCTTGGGGCGCACCTGTTCTTCCTGAGCAATATCTTCTCCGGAATATTTATCTTTATCAGGGTCTAATAAATCCGACATTGTGTAAAATATAAAACTTCTTCATAAGCTAAAAGACAACCAAAAATTAAATATACATCGGTGTATATTCAGAGAAAAGATTGTTTATTTGATAAAAAATTCGTATATTTACTTATCATCCAATTATATAAATATTATACGTTATTTGATGCAAAATTACGAAGTTATTTTGAAACAATTGCAAGCTACCCACTCTCTTTCCGGGGTAAACGCATCATAAATACTATTTTTTTTATGATATATCTGTATTATAAGGTTTTAAGATTTACATCACATCTATGTTCTTCCATTTTGTTGGAATTATGGGTTTATTATTTACGACAAATAAGTGTAAAGCATTTGTAATAAGCATAATACATAAATTAATCACGAAATAAAATAGTTATTTCTTTACCTTTTTATGAAAATATCATGCATTTGCTTCGATAAAAAGAATAAAGAACCCTGTCAGAAAAATGCAACTGTTTACGGAAGTGATACGATTAATCCCAATGAAAGAGATCGTTCCGGTATTTATTTAAAGGATCAACCCGATGCATGAGGGCTGACTATCAGAAATCATATAAATTTTATTTTGGTGAAAAATTCCTGTTCGATCTCTTTATTAAGCTCCGAAAGGATTTTATTTTGGTTGAAATTCAGTTCGTGTCTTAACGCGGCAGAATCCAGTTGAATAAACAACGTCTGGTCATCTATGAATATTCTTTGTGTATGCAAAGAAATAGGAAGCCCCATCATCTTCTTCCATATTTCTTCGATCTTTATAATCAATAGTTTCTCTTCTATACCTAATTTTTTAATTAAGTTTTTTATTGCAGAATTGCTGGTTTGTTCCTTTCTCCGAATATTCATAACATAAAGAATACAATAATAACAAAAATAGAAATAATTTCCTGATATAAGAGCCTGTTTAAATTTTATTCAAATATTTATTTTTAGGTTCTAATTATATTTTGCATTCTTTTTAAGCTCTTTTGAGCGTCTTTTTCACTTTTTCTTTTTGATTTAGCCCGCTAAA
>JAISMV010000071.1 GCA_031276535.1 Flavobacteriaceae bacterium | reverse complement strand
TTGAATAAAATTTAAACAGGCTCTTAATATCGGAAAAAGAAGTTCCGGACAATATTCATATTAATTTGGTTTTAAAAAATAAAGATTATGAAAATAACGTATTTTTGTACTTATGATTTCTAAAGAGACCATAGATAAAATTTTTTCCACAGCCCGGGTAGAAGAGGTAATTTCTGATTTTGTAAATCTGAAAAAATCAGGAGGCAACTATAAGGGACTAAGCCCTTTTGTAGACGAAAAGACCCCTTCTTTTATGGTTTCGCCCGCAAAACAGATATGGAAAGATTTTTCATCCGGAAAAGGAGGAAATGTAGTGACCTTTATTATGGAACAGGAACACTACACCTATCCCGAAGCGTTACGATACCTGGCTAAAAAATATAATATTGAAATTGAAGAGGACTCCGAAGAACTTTCAGAAGAACAAAAAGAATCCCGGATAAACAAAGAAAGCCTGTATCAACTTTCCGAAGTTGCCTGTGAGTATTTTCAGGATCAACTCTGGAATACCGAAGAAGGACAAAACATAGCGCTTTCCTATTTCAGGGAAAGAGAGCTCAGAGACGACATAATCAAACTGTTTCAGTTGGGATATTCTCCCAAAAACAGAGATGCGTTTGTCGGGTTTGCTCTTGCCAAAGGCTATAAGAAAGAAGTGTTGGAACAATCGGGTCTCGGTATCTTTAAAGAAGATTCCGAACAGGGAGTTGATCGTTTTCGGGAGAGAGTGATTTTTCCCATTCACAGCTTTTCAGGACGTGTTTTAGGATTTGGGGGAAGAATCCTTCAGAACAATGCAAAGACCGCAAAATACCTGAATTCACCTGAAAATGAAATATATCATAAAAGTCATATACTATACGGACTTTTTCAGGCTAAATCATTCATCACCAAAGAAGACAACTGTTTTCTGGTTGAAGGCTACATGGATGTGATCTCTCTTTACCAAAGCGGAATTAAAAATGTAGTTGCTTCTTCGGGAACCTCACTTACGGTAGATCAAATCCGGTTAATTAAACGACTGACGAACAATGTCACCATTTTATATGATGGTGATCCGGCAGGAATTAAAGCCTCTTTCAGAGGAATCGATATGATTCTGGAACAAGACATGAATGTCCGGGTTCTGTTATTTCCCATGGGGGAAGATCCGGATAGTTTTGCCAGAAATCATTCTTCTGAAGAATTGGAATTATTTCTTAAAGAAAACGTAAAGGATTTCATTCGTTTTAAAACAGATGTCTTACTGGAAGAAACTCAGGGAGACCCCATAAAAAGGGCAGGATTGATCCGGGATATTGTAGGCAGCATAGCATTGATTAAAAGCCTTATTCAACGAGAGATCTACATAAAAGAATGCTCCCGTCTTCTGGATATTTCCGAGCAGGTTCTGTTTAGTGAATTGGCTCAGGCGGCTCAACAAAAGAACCGGTCCGAAGAAAGAAACACAAAACAGCAAATTAAATTACAGCCGGTAGACACGGTACGTCAGGAAGGCGTTGATTTCACCTGTAAAGCGGAAGAAGACATTCTGGATCTAATGCTTTCATACGGAAATTATCAAATATCCATGAGCTATGTGGAAGGAGAGAAACCATACAAAACCACTGTAATTGAGGAGATCGTACAAAGATTTAAGGAAGACGACATTCGGTTTACCGTTGATTTTTATAATAAAATTTTTCTGGATATTGCAGAAGGCATTGAGCATCAGGAATTGCGTACGGGAGAATTTTTCGTTAAGTCGGAAGAAGAAGAATTCACCCGATTTGCAGCGGAAAAAATGTTAAAAAAATACTCCATCAGCGAAAATTGGGCGGCAAAGGAAATCTTCGTTCCCACTCTGGAACAAAACCTGTCTAAAAATACTAAAGATGTAATTCTGAAATATAAATCCATACGAATACTGGAGATGAAAAAAGAGTTGGCATTGGAATTAAAAGAAGAAAATCTGCCGGAAGAAAAAAGACTGGAATTATTTAAGAAAATACTAAATCTGGACAAATTATTAAAACAAATTCATGAATTGGAGAACCGGGTGATTGGCGATTTCAACCGGTAAACGCAAAACTTTTCCTGAAATAAATTAACCTGTGATTTTTCATTACTATTAAAAATCAATATATTTGCCAACAAAAAGAAACCAAATTTAAAGAGCAACTATGGGAGTTAGTGCATTTTTTAGATTATTTCAGCCCAGAGACAAGGTTTTCTATACTTTATTTGAGCAGGTTGCAGATAATCTTACCTCCATGTCGGAATATATGGTAGAAGGAATGAAATCGCAAGAAACCATTACGGAAGAATTTTATAGGAAAATAGAGTACTATGAACACGCCAACGACAAATTAACACACAGTATATTCGTAGAATTAGGAAAAAACTTTATTACGCCTTTTGATCGGGAAGACATTCACCAGTTAACTTCATCGTTAGACGACATAGCGGATTTTATTTACGCATCTTCAAAATACGCCTTACTATATAAATCACCTTTCATACCTGCTTTCACAACCTTTGCCGTCTTAATTAACGACAGTGTTCTGGAATTACGAAAAGCCATTTATAACATGCGGGATTTTAAAAAACCTAAAGAAGTTTTGGCTTCCTGCGTAGAAATCAACCGGATTGAGAATGTAGCCGATGATGTTTTTAGCAGTGAATTAAGCGCTTTGTTCGAAAGCAAAAGAGATGTATTGGATGTTATCAAGATAAAAAACGTGCTGGAATATCTGGAAGATGTTACAGATAAATGTGAAGATTCGGCAAATATTATAGAATCTATCTTAGTTAAATACTCTTAAAAACATTCCATGACTTTACTTATTATTATCGTAGTATTAGCCTTAATATTCGATTATATCAATGGATTTCATGATTCGGCAAATTCAATAGCCACCATTGTATCAACTAAGGTATTGAGTCCGTTTCAAGCGGTTCTGTGGGCAGCATTTTTTAATTTTGTTGCCTATTTTGTTTCTTTATATATCATAGGAGAATTTAAGATCGGAAATACCATAGCCAAATCCGTTCATGAAAATTTCATCACCCTGGAAGTGATCTTTTCAGGACTGGTAGCGGCAATAATCTGGAACCTTTTCACCTGGTGGGCGGGAATTCCCTCCTCCTCTTCCCATACTTTGATCGGAGGATTTATCGGTGCGGCAATAGCTCACATAGGAGGGTTCAGCGAAGCCGGACAGGTTGTCATCAATTATCCGGTAGTTGTTCCCATTATCTTATTTATTTTCATAGCTCCGTTCATAGGAATGGTTACGTCTTCCATAATCAGTTTAATTATAATAAATATTTGCAGAAAAGCCAATCCGTTCAGGGCAGACCAGTGGTTCAGAAAACTCCAGTTGCTGTCTTCCGCTGCTTTTAGCATAGGACACGGAGGCAATGACGCGCAAAAAGTTATGGGAATCATCGGAGCAGCCTTTATCTTTTATGAAGTAAATATCGCCCATGCTCCCGAATACCTGAATCTTTCCGCCGCAGAGAGATTCCAGCATTTTACGGCGGATTACTGGTGGGTGCCGATAAGCAGTTTTATTGCCATTGCTTTGGGAACCATGTCGGGAGGGTGGAAAATTGTGAAAACCATGGGAACCCGTATTACAAAAGTAACTCCTTTAGAAGGGGTAGTAGCCGAAACTTCAGGAGCCGTTACCTTATTTTTAAGTGAGCACCTGGGAATTCCGGTGAGTACCACCCATACCATTACAGGTTCTATCATTGGAGTAGGTTTGATGAAAAGAGTATCGGCTGTACGATGGGGGATTACCATAAGTCTGCTGTGGGCATGGATCTTAACCATTCCGGTAAGTTCCGTTCTCGCAATGATCGTTTACTGGATTGTCTCCTTGTTTATCTGAATCCTATAACCTTTTCGTTTTAAAGAAATCTTTTAGTAGTTGGGAACATTCCTCGCTTAAAACACCGGATATATATTCTGTTTTAGGATGGAGGTGTATCCCCTGAGAGATGAACCCTCTTTTTTCATCCGAAGTCCCCACCACTACCCTGCTTATCTGAGACCAATACAAAGCCCCCGCACACATGACGCAGGGCTCCAAGGTCACATACAGGGTACATCCCGACAAATATTTAGCCCCCAGATAATTACTGGCAGATGTTATTGCCTGCATTTCCGCATGAGCGGTAACATCGGTGAGAGACTCCGTCAGATTGTGAGCTTTGGCTAAAATTCTGGTATTGGATACTACAACGGCTCCTACCGGAATTTCATCCTTTAAAAAAGCCTCTTTTGCCTGTTGCAGAGCTATCCGCATAAAATATTCATCTGTGAACATAAGGAAGAATTACGATTGTTCGGTAGAATCCTGAGCGGAATCATGGTCCGGATGGTCATTTAAAAGATGTCCGCAACGTTTGCAATAAACCGCATCGGATTCATGATTTTCAGCCATGCAGTATCTACATGTTTGGGTACTTCTGTGATGGGTTCTGGTCTTTTGGTATTCAACGGAGACCAAACCTGCCGGAACGGAAATGATGGAATAACCCAAAATCATAATTCCCGAAGCAATTATCTTTCCGAGAGCGGTTACCGGAGCAACATCCCCGTAACCTACCGTTGTCAGGGTGACGATAGCCCAGTACATGGATTGTGGTATGCTGGAAAAAGAGCTTCTGTTTTGCCCGCCTTCCACAACATACATCAGGGCGCCTAAAATTAAAGTGGTAAGAAGGATAAAATACAAAAACACAAATATTTTTCTTTTACTGTTTATTAAAGAAGTGAGGATCATATTACTTTCTTTAACATAATTACCCATTTTTAAAACCCGGAATATCCTTAACAAACGAAGTATCCTGATTATGGAAAGGTAATGAGACTGTATGAAAAATATACTTAAATAGGTAGGAATAATGGACAGAACGTCAATAATTCCATAAAAACTGATCATGTATTTTATCGGCCGCTTCACGCTGGTAAGGCGTAAAAGATATTCCACAGTAAAAGAAATAGTTACCCACCAATCCAGAATGTATAACCAAAATCCTATTCGGGTATTAACTTCCGAAACACTTTCCAACATGATGATAAGAGTACTCAATGCGATAAAAAATAACAGAATTATATCAAACATTTTTCCTTTAACGGTATCGGATTCGAATATAATTTCGTGAAGTTCGAATTTCCATTTTGAGGTACCTTTTACCTGTTCCGGAGTATTACCTTCAAAAAAATTTTGTGTTTTTTTTAAAATATTTCCCACAATAAACTGTTAATAGTAAATAAATTATGTCTTTTGAGTTAATCCAAACAACAAAGATAAAAATAAAATCATGTATGCCGCCATAAATTGACCAATTTGTTCTGTCTGTGGTGATTTTACTCATATTTTATAAAATCTATATAAAAACTTGGAACTATTATAGATTAATTTTATATCTTTGCAAATTAAAGATAAATAAAATTAACAAACAGCAAATTGTTTACCATGAAAGAAAAATTTTATATAGATGACACGGATAAACGAATTTTACAATTCCTATCCATTAACACAAGGATGCCATTTACTGAAATAGCGAAAAAAATGGATGTTTCCGCCGGAACTATTCATGTTAGAGTAAAAAAATTAGAAGATGCAGGAGTTATTAGAGGAACTTCTTTGAACATCGACTATTCTATCTTAGGATATGGTTTTATTGCCTACGTGGGAATTTTGTTGACAAAATCCAGCAAAACACAAAGTGTTTTGGAAAAATTGTCTTTGATTCCAAATGTAACCACAGCTAACGTTATCTCCGGTAAATACAATATCTTTTGTAAAATAAGCGCAAAAGATGCCGAAGATGCTAAAAATGTTATCTATAAAATTGATGATATAGATGACGTTTTGAGAACTGAAAGTATGATTTCTTTAGAAGAAAATATCAACGATCAGAATCGGTTAATGGACGCTTTGTTCAAATAAAAATGCTCCCGGAAGAAAAAGAGATCTACTTTAGTGTAGCTATTTCAGTCTCTTTGGTTTTATTCGGATTTGACGGAGAAAAGCTCCGCATTCTGTTACGAAAGAAAAAAGGAGAACCTTTTAAAGGAGCAATGCTTCTTCCTGCAACTTATGTGAAGTATGATGAAAGTGTTGATTCTAAAATCGATAAACTGGTATTCATACACGCTCAGAAAGAACACATATTTGTGGAACAATTAAAAGCATTTGCCAAAGTCTTTCGAAATCCTTTGGGAAGAGTGATCAACATAGCCTATTATGCAACCGTAAAGTTAGATGATACGCTGGTAAAACACTCAAAGAACAGAGGAGAAGAATGGGTGGAATATTCCAAAATTCCGGATTTGGCCTTTGACCACAATGAGATTATAGACTATGCTAAAGAAAGACTGAAGAGAAGGGTAAAACGCAGACCTATCGGATTCTATCTTTTACCTGAACATTTTACCATTTCACAATTGCAGAAATTATATGAAACTGCGCTAAACAGAGAAATGGATAAAAGAAACTTCAGAAAAAAAATCTTTAATTCTCAGTTGATCATCGAAACCGATTTAACAGACAACTCCGCTTCCAAAAAATCGGCTAAGCTGTATAAATTCGATGAAGAAAAATATGAAAAACTGAGTTTAAAAGGATATGATTTCTTATTCTAAAAACGTTGTATAAAAACAAGAAAATATCAAGGCTGTCAATGTTTGACAGCCTTTTCCAGTACTTTCTTTTAGCGAAATATATCCGAAACCCGCTTCGAATATCCAACCCTTAGAAAATTAATTTTACTTTTTGAACAGCCCCTGTTGTTTTATAAATATAATTCCCTATATTTACCTTATTGATTAATGTGAAAATAAACAGCCATGAGTAACGATGAAGAAATCTTCGGAAAAAGACCCAAAGAATATTTTGAAATAAAAGAAAAAAGACCCCTGACATTTTTGCTTTCCTGCCTCTATATGGGATTTATGGGAAGCATACCTATATTTCTAGGAATTTTAGGCTTTATGGAAATATATTTTCCTGAAATCTCAAGTTGGTATTGGTTTTTCATCTTGAACATAGTTTTTGGAATATTGATGATTCTGGGAGCCGTAAAAACGTATAAATTTAAAAAAATAGGAATATACCTTTTCATTTCGGCGTTAATAACAGACGTTCTCTTTCACCTGTCTTTGGGATGGGAAGAATTGGATGCCATACACGGATTATATTTCTTTATAGGATTTGCTTTAGTTCCGATTATCCCCAGATGGAAACTTTTTGAATGATGAAGACTTTTTAAACAGAAAAATATGGAACTTGAAAAATTAAAATATCCCATCGGGAAATTTGAACCGCCGCAAAATATTTCAAAACAGGATCTGACAAATTGGATTCATGAGTTGGAAATTCTTCCGGAAAAATTAACTCAGGAAGTACAGCATCTGTCGGACGAACAACTGGATACCCCCTATCGCTCCGAAGGATGGACTATCAGGCAGGTGGTACATCATCTTGCCGACAGTCACATGAATGTGCACATTCGGACAAAACTGGCTCTGACAGAAGAAAAACCGATTGTAAAGCCTTATTTTGAAACTTTATGGGCGGAATTAGCAGACAGCAAAAACCATCCGATAGAACCTTCCTTAAAAATACTGGAAGGAGTGCACCGGAGATTGAGCGCCCTGTTGAAATCCTTGTCGGAAGAAGGTTTGAAAAGAACTTTCATCCATCCCGAACACGGAAAAGAATTTCCGTTAAGAGAAGTTATAGCGATGTATGCATGGCATGGGAATCATCATTTAGCCCATATAACTACATTGAAGAAACACAAAGGTTGGTAAGATTCCCCTAACTTATGCAGAACCATAATTTTAGATGAAAACAGAAAAGTTATATTTTTTTACCATACCCGGACATTCAAATTCATCAGAAGAACATTGGCAATCAATAATAGAACGGGAACAAAAGCTGCCCATACAAAGAATTAATCAACAAGACTGGTATACCCCGAACTGTAATCAATGGATATCTGCCATTGACGAACATCTTTCAGGATATGAATTATCAAAAGTCGTGTTGATCGGGCACAGTTTGGGATGTACTGCAATTATACACTGGCTGCATAACTATAAAAAGAAAATAAAAGCGGCAATTCTGGTAGCGCCCCCGGATGTCGATTCACAAAAGTTTCAAAAAGAAATCGAATCCGTGGCATTTACTCCGATGCCTCTGGAAAAGTTAAATTGTTATTCTGTAGTAATAGCAAGTGAAGATGATGAATGGATAACCCTGGAAAAAGCTAAATTTTATTCGGAAAAATGGGACAGTTTATTTATCACCATCGGAAAAGCCGGGCATGTGAATGCTACTTCAGGATACGGAAAGTGGGATAAAATTTATGAAATAATAGAAAATATTCCGGATTAGAAAAAAAATTATGAGGATAGATATTATTACGGTAGTACCCAATTTATTGAAAAGTCCCTTGCAGGAATCCATCATGAAAAGAGCACAGGAAAAAGGACTTGTAGAAATCCATTTTCACGATCTACGAGATTATGCAAAAGGAAAATACCGTCAGGTAGACGATACCCAATACGGAGGAGGAGCCGGTATGGTACTGATGATCGAACCCATCGATAAATGCATTTCAAAACTACGATCGGAAAGAACATACGATGAGATCATCTATATGACTCCTGATGGAGAAACCTTAAATCAGAAAACCTGTAATACCCTATCTTTAAAGGAAAATATACTTATACTCTGTGGTCATTACAAAGGAGTGGATCAACGTGTACGGGATCTGTTCATCACCCGCGAAATTTCTATCGGCGATTACGTTTTAAGCGGAGGAGAATTAGGCGCCTGCGTGTTGGTAGACGCAATAGTCCGATTGTTACCCGGAGTATTAAGTGACGAAACCTCCGCCCTCTACGATTCTTTTCAGGACGATTTACTTGCACCTCCGGTTTATACAAGACCGGAAGAATATAAAGACCTGAAAGTTCCCGAAATCCTGCTAAGCGGAAACTTTGCCAAAATAGAAGAATGGCGGCAGGAAATGGCGTATAAACACACACAGGAAAAAAGACCCGACCTGTTAAAAAGAATAAATTATGGACGAGATAGTGAATAAAATAGAGAAAAGCGGACTTATAACTTTTGATTTGGAAAGCCTTTATCCCAAAGAAAAACGATTGGTTTTTGATTTAAAAAACTACCTGTACGAAGATCTGATCCTGAAAGAAAAAGACTTTCGTCTGGCGCTTTCCGAATTGGACTGGTCTCAATATAAAAACACATTTGTAGCCATAACCTGTTCTTCGGATGCCATCGTTCCCCTTTGGGCTTATTTACTGGTAGCCGGTTATCTGACAGGAATAGCAAAGCTGGTATCCTTTGGGTCTCCGGAAGATCTGGAACGGGATATTTATACTCAGATCATTGATTCCGTTCAAATAAAAGACTATCAGGATAAAAAGGTGATCATAAAAGGATGTTCACACAAACCCGTTCCCCTAAATGCTTATTTACAGCTCGTTCAGAAACTGAAACCTGTTGTTTCCTCCCTGATGTTCGGAGAAGCATGCAGTACTGTGCCTGTTTATAAAAGAAAAAGGACATAAATAACAAAAAATCCGGGCAGCATACCAAATTACGGATCTACTAGTATTACATACTAAAAAACACCTATGTAAAAATAAAATAGTGAAAATAATTCTATTTTTTACACCTTAAATCGCTCCCCTATCAAATTGACGGAATAAAAACAGAAACAGAACCATTGACAATATGTCATATGATTTTGTTTTAAACCTGACAAAACCTAATGAAATACTTCATGGCATAATCATTGAAAATAACTAGCAAAAGTGTAAATACAAACAAAAAGAAAAAAATATAACTATGAGCAAAATTATAGGTATTGACTTAGGTACAACAAACTCTTGTGTAGCAGTGATGGAAGGAAGCGATCCGACTGTTATCACAAATGCCGAAGGTAAAAGAACCACACCTTCTGTAGTTGCTTTTGTGGAAGACGGAGAAATAAAAGTAGGCGATCCTGCAAAAAGACAAGCAGTTACTAACCCACATAATACAGTTTATTCCATAAAAAGATTTATGGGAACCAAATTTTCCTCTGATGCCAGTGAAGTTTCAAGAGTTCCCTATAAAGTAGTAAAAGGAGACGCTGATACCCCAAGAGTAGATATCAACGGAAGACTATATACCCCACAGGAAATTTCGGCTATGATTCTTCAAAAAATGAAAAAAACAGCAGAAGATTTTCTGGGAGAAACCGTAGACCGCGCAGTAATCACTGTTCCGGCTTATTTTAACGACGCACAAAGACAGGCAACAAAAGAAGCAGGAGAAATTGCCGGATTGAAAGTGGAAAGAATTATTAACGAACCGACAGCCGCAGCTTTAGCTTACGGATTAGACAAAGCCCACAAAGACCAAAAAGTAGCAGTATACGACTTAGGAGGAGGAACCTTCGATATTTCAATCCTGGATTTAGGAGATGGAGTTTTTGAAGTATTATCCACCAACGGAGATACACACTTGGGAGGAGACGACTTTGACGATGTAATCATTAACTGGCTGGCAGACGAATTTAAATCCGCAGAAGGAGTAGACCTAAAAGCAGATCCAATAGCCCTACAAAGACTAAAAGAAACTGCCGAAAAAGCAAAAATAGAATTATCTTCTTCAACCCAGACGGAAATTAACCTGCCTTACATCACAGCAACCGCTTCAGGACCTAAACACCTGGTTAAAACTTTAACCCGTGCAAAATTTGAACAATTAGCAGCAGATTTGGTAAAACGTTCTATGGAGCCTTGTAAAAAAGCATTGAAAGACGCAGGACTGAATACCTCCGACATAGACGAAATACTTCTGGTAGGAGGCTCTACACGTATTCCTGTCATTCAGGAAGAAGTTGAAAAATTCTTTGGTAAAAAACCATCCAAAGGAGTAAATCCCGATGAAGTAGTTGCCATTGGAGCTGCTATTCAGGGAGGAGTTCTAACCGGAGACGTAAAAGATGTCCTATTATTAGATGTTACCCCTCTTTCTTTAGGAATTGAAACCTACGGAGGAGTATTCACCAAACTAATAGAAGCAAACACAACGATTCCTACCAAAAAATCGGAAACTTTTTCCACAGCCGCAGATAATCAACCCGCAGTAACTATCAGAGTCGGACAGGGAGAAAGACCTATGTTCAACGATAATAAAGAGATCGGAAAATTTGATTTGGTGGACATTCCGCCTGCACCAAGAGGAGTTCCGCAGATTGAAGTAACCTTCGATATAGATGCCAACGGTATTTTAAGCGTATCCGCAAAAGATAAAGGTACAGGAAAAGAACAATCCATCAAGATTCAGGCTTCTTCAGGATTAAGCGAAGCGGAAATCGAAAAGATGAAGAAAGAAGCGGAAGCCAATGCCGAAGCGGATAGAAAACGTAAAGAAGAAGTAGATAAATTAAATGCTGCCGATACCATGATATTTCAAACCGAAAAACAATTAAAAGAATTCGGAGATAAGCTGGCTGCAGATAAAAAACAACCTATTGAAGACGCATTGGCTGAATTGAAAAAAGCACACGAAAGTAAAGATCTAGCCGGTATAGATGCAGCAATGGAAAAAATCAATGCCGCATGGTCTGCCGCTTCCGAAGACTTATACAAAGCAAGTCAGGCGGGAGCAGGAGCGGGAGCTGCAGGAGGACAAAATGCAGAAGCTGCTCAGGAAGGAGATAATGTTGAAGACGTAGATTTCGAAGAAGTGAAATAACACCTCAAAAGAAACAACGAATAAAACAATTAAATCCGTGTAGTATATTTGTA
>JAISMV010000027.1 GCA_031276535.1 Flavobacteriaceae bacterium | reverse complement strand
TGAAAGATGAAGAATTATGTTGCATTGATCTTTTTATTTATCGGGACGTTAACTTTCTCCCAAACCTTTCATCTTTCCGGAAAAGTGACGGATGAAGAAAATACCCCGGTAGATTTTGCCGAAGTTATCCTCTCCGTAAAAGATTCCGTACTCAGAAGCGAACTTACCGGAGAAGACGGAAGTTTTACCTTTTCCGGTCTTTTGCAGGAAAATTACACCTTGGCCATAAAACAAACCGGAGAAATTCTCCACACTCAAGACCTATTCCTTACCGATAACCTAGACTTGGGAAATATCAGAATACAAAAAGCAAAAGAGCTTCAGAATGTAGTAGTGACCGGGCAAAAGAAACTGTTTGAAAGAAAGGTAGACCGATTGGTTTTCAACGTGGAAAACTCCATTTCCGCCACAGGCGGCGATGCTTTGGATGCACTGAAAGTCACACCGGGAGTTCAGGTACAGAACGACCGGATCAGCCTGATCGGTAAAAGCGGAATGTCCGTACTAGTGGATGACCGTCCGGTACAGCTTTCGGGAGAGGATTTGGTTAATTATCTCCGGTCTATTCCTTCGGGTAATATCAAAAGCATTGAAGTGATTACTACGCCACCGGCGAAATACGATGCGCAAGGCAACAGCGGAATCATCAATATTCAGTTGAAAAAGGCAAAGAACGATAGTTGGAATTTAACCCTTCGAAACTCTCTTACTCAGGCTACGTATTTTTGGGGAAATGCAGGCGCCAGCTTCATCTTACAGAAAGGCAGGTGGTCTTTGCTGGCAGGCATAACCCAGAGTTATCGTAAAGACATATACACTAATGAACTAACCTATCAATACCCTGAGGAATATTGGGAAGTGCAGGCGCATAATATCAATAAAGTACATTCAACCTTTTCAAACATCAATGCGGGGTATAAAATAACAGATAACCTTTCTGTCGGATTGCTGTACAATGGAACCATTTCCGATGATCAGACAGCAGAGGTAAATAAAACCCATATCTATAATAATAATTCTTTAGACGTTCTTACCAAGTTTTACGATAATAATGGAAAAAACCAATCAAATCCTTACAACCATGCCTTTAATTTTAATGCCCAACAAAAATTAGATACCTTAGGCAAGAAGATCAATTTGGATGTAGATTATTTCATCAATAACCGCAATAAACAAAATCCGTTTTATACCACTAATTATCAGTACTTTTCACCGATAGAGCAGGAAAATTATTTTACCAGTAATAACAGCACCCAAAAAATAACCAATTTCTCCACCCGTCTGGATTTTGAGATGCCTTACAAATGGGGGAAATTAAACTATGGAGGGAAGATCAGCTTTACCGAAGAGACCAGCAGGGTAGACGGCTCTTTTTATCAAACTGTTGCTAACACGAATAATCTGTATCTGTTTCAAAAAGATCACTTTATATATAAAGAAAACAACGAAGCCCTGTATCTTTCTTTAGAAAAGAAGTTAGGTGAAAAATGGTTTGCCAAGGCAGGCTTGCGGATGGAAGCTACCCAGACGAAAGGAGTTTCCCACCCCTTAGGACAGTCTGAACAAACCCATAAAAAAGACTATATCAAGCTGTTCCCAACCGCCTATATTTTATACAATCCTACTGATAACCACTCCTTTGCATTGAGCTACAGCCGAAGGATACAACGCCCTGCCTATTGGGAGTTAAATCCCGCAAAATGGTATCAGAGCTTAAATGAGGTGGTCTATGGAAATCCTTTTTTGCAACCCTCATTTACTCAAAATTTGAGCTTCACCCATACCTACAAAGATCTGTTGGCGTCTACTATCCAATATTCCTACACAGAAAATGGATTTGGTCAATTAGTAACTCATGATGCTAATGGAAATGTATTTCTTATCAGAGAAAATTATTATAATAGTTGGAATTTTGGAGCATCGGAAAATATTAACTTAAACTTGTTTCCATGGTGGACAAATTCTTCCGGTTTCACCGGATGGTATTCTGAGGCCGATGCCTATTCTCAATATCTCCAACCTAAGTATTCAGGCTGGGGAGCTTCCTTTAATACCAATAATTTTTTCAGCCTGAACAAAACGAAAACTCTCTCCGCCGAATTTAGCTTTCAGCATAATTTCCCTGTGAGCGAAGTTAACTTTCATGCATTGCCAAGTTCCAGTATGAGTTTAGGTTTGAGGTATTTGACACTGAACAAGAAATTGCAGTTTTCCTTACGGGTAAATAATATATTAGACTCAGACAGGCAGCGTATTGAGGGTGTAATTCAGGGTGTAGATATCTTTACTAAGCAATATTACGATACTCGGTATGTACGGCTTTCTGTTTCTTATAAATTCGGAAACGATAAAATAAGAATCAATCAACGTGAAGGAAGCAATAGCGAAGAAAAGGGCAGAGTAAACTAAACATGATTTAACCTTTCCGGTATTTTGTAGGGCGCCTATCCGTTTATTTATAATTAATTCCGGAGAAATTTCAAACTTTGTGCTGTTGCGCTCATAAACGGACAAAAAGATACCTCATTTATGGTATTTTTATTTGATAAACAACTTCTTACATTTGTATTAAAATAAAGTAAATGAATGTTTAATGGTAAGATTATCATGAACACAATAAAGCTGTAGGATCGTTTTTATTTGTCAATAAAACCTGTGAAAGATGAAGAATTATGTTGCATTGATCTTTTTATTTATCGGGACGTTAACTTTCTCCCAAACCTTTCATCTTTCCGGAAAAGTGACGGATGAAGAAAATACCCCGGTAGATTTTGC
>JAISMV010000026.1 GCA_031276535.1 Flavobacteriaceae bacterium | reverse complement strand
CAGTTTCTTTTGTCCGGTCACTACCACGTTTTGAAGCTCTTTTGCTTTTTGTATTCTGATATTGCCCAAGTCTTGGTTATCGGTAAGGAAGAGGGTTTGGGTGTGGAGAATTTCTCCGGCTTGCTTTAGGGTCAGGGTATAGTTTTCCTGAGGAAGACCGGAAAAGGTAAAACTTCCGTCTTCTCCGGTAAGTTCGATTCCGAGTACGGAATCTCTTACGGAAAGGATAACTTCGGCAAAATCTACGGGGGTGTTTTCTTCATCCGTCACTTTCCCGGAAAGATGAAAGGTTTGGGAGAAAGTTAACGTCCCAATAAATAAAAAGATCAATGTAATATAATTCTTCATCTTTCACAGGTTTTATTAACAAATAAAACGATCCTACAACTTTAATGCGTTCATGATAATCTTATCATTAAACATTCATTTGCTTTATTTTAATACAAATGTAAGAAGTTGTCCCTCAGGTAAAAATACCATAGATAAGGTATTTTTTGTCCGTTTATGAGCGCAACAGCACAAAGTCTGAAATTTTCCGTTAAATAAATAACGGACAGACGCGCTACAAAATATCGGGAAAATCAAATTAAAACTAATTCACTCTTTGCTTTTATCATTTCCAAATTTATAAGAGATAGAAGGTCAAAAGCCAAAAAAAAATCAAACTTTCTCATTAAATTTCATCCTCCCAGTTCCAATTGATTTTTGACGAGATGAAAATAGTCGGCGCCGAGGGCGACCAGTTCCTGATGAGTTCCCTGTTCGGCGATTTGTCCGTTTTTCAGTACGATGATCCGATCGGCATTTTTAACGGTACTCAGCCTATGAGCGATGATCAACACGGTTTTTCCTTTGAAAAATTCCTGTAGGTTGTCGTGGATTATTTTTTCGTTTTCCGCATCCAAAGCGGAGGTAGCCTCATCGAAGAAAATATACTGCGGGTTTTTATATACTGCTCTTGCGATAAGTATTCTTTGCTGCTGTCCTCCGCTTAATTGGATTCCGGTATTTCCTATTTTTGTATAATAATGCATGGGTAATTGTTCTATAAAACTTTGAATTCCTGCAATTTTACAAGCAGTTTGTATTTTACCGATATCTATAGTTTCGTCTGACAAGGCGATATTGTTAGCTATTGTCCCACTAAATATATTTCCGTTTTGTAATACAATTCCGCATTTTTTTCTCCATTCATCGGCAAAAACATCGTTTATAGAGAATTTATCCAATGCTATCTTTCCGCTATTAACAGGATAGTATGATAAAAGTAATTTCATCAATGTGGTTTTTCCGCTTCCACTTGCGCCGACAATTGCAGTAACCGAATTGGCGGGAATGTTAAAAGAAATGTCTTTGAGTACATAGTTGTTAAATTTCCCCGGATATTTAAAAGATATATTTTCAATTTTGATGTTCTTAAAATCGGTGTTCTCAATATGCTGTTTGTCGGAATTATCTTCATTAGGAGAATCATAGATCAATTCGATTCTTTTATTGGCAATATCAGTATCTTGAGCATCTTTAATAAAAAACAGCAAGTTCTGTACAGGACCTGCCAGCTGCCCTATTATGTAAGAAATTCCTAATAGAGAGCCTAACGTCATTTTTTCTTCTATGATAAATATGGCACAAATTCCAATGGCAATGATCTCCTTTAATTTGGATAAAATATTTACCCCTGCATTTTGATACGTATTTAATATAAGAGAACGGAGTTCCAGTTTATTTAAATTCTCCTGAATTTTGATGATTTTATTAATTACGACCTTTTGAGCATTATTTATTTTGATTTCCGGCATATTCATAATGAATTCATAAACACTGTTGCTGTTTTCAGATTGTTTTAAAAATATTGCATACTCAAGTATTTTCCGGTTCTTTAAGAACAATACAACCCAAAAGATGGAAATTAAAGACAAAAAAGCATAAATACCGAAAATAATAAAATTAAAATACAGCAAAATTCCTCCGAAAACCAAGATATTCAGGATGTCTAACACTAAACTGATCCCTTTCCAGGTAAGAAAATTTTGTACGGTTTGCTGGTCGTTCAGACGCTGCAAGACTTCCGCGCTGACTTTAGTATCAAAAAAGCTGATAGGCAGCTTTAGTATTTTTTGAAGTAAGATCTTTCTTAAATCAATGCTCAGTGTGAAATTGATTTTTGTGAGAATTAACTGGCTTAAAAAGTCTGCGATAAAATTAGATAAAAACAGCACAAATTGGGCAGCCAATAAATAATAGATCATTTGTAACGCTTTGGCGCTGATTCCCAAATCTATGATCTTTTGGAAAGAAAAAGGAATGAACCAATTGGTTATCAAGCCTATAATTATGAATACTAAGGAATACAAATACTTAAGCCTGTTCGTTTTTACAAAAGACAGAGCATAAATAAAAATATTGGATTCTGATAATTTTTTATCTTCTTGTTTAGGATATTTTGCAGTATCAAAATCACTTTCAGGTTCGGAATAAATTACTATTCCTTTTTCGTTGTCTCCTTTCCATTCAGCATAAAAGATTTCCTTGTCTAAAGTGATCTTGCCATAAGAGGGATCTATCAGGGAATACGATTTCTTTTTTTCGGAGATCTTTTCTAATACTACAAAGTGATCCTGCTTCCAGTAAAGAATACAAGGCAGCGGTATTTCTTCGAGCTCTGACGGGGTTACCTTCAAGGCTACAGAATTGAGATGAACCTTTTTGGAGGCATCTATAATATCTTGCACGGAAACGCCTATACGGGTAAATTCAAACAGGGTTTTGATATATGATAAAGAGAGGTTTTTTCCAAAATAGCTCAGTATCATGGCTAAGCAGGCAGCGCCGCAATCGGTACTTTCCAACTGATGATAGAAAACGATCCTATTTTTCCTGAACATTTGCCACAATTTCAGTCACTTTGGCTTTGATTATTTTTGTCTTTTCTCCCTCATCCCCGTAATAAACGCAATATTCCCCCTTTTCAAGATGCTCTAAAGCATGTTGAGAACATCCGCCGTTGCATAGCGGTAAAATTTCACAGGTAAGACAAGGCGCATTTTTAAATTTCGCATTCATCCTTTTTTCGAGATGATCATCTTTCCAAATCAGTTCTCCTTCGTCTGACAGGTATCCTACGCTGTTTTCATGAGAAAAATCGCGGGCGGTACATTTAAAGATATCTCCGTTGTAATTGATCACCACACTATTTAGCTTGTCCGCATAACAGGACTCTAAAACACTGTTAGGAGTGTAAAAACTTGACGCCGTGAAGCCTTTGCTTTGAATTAACCGTATTTCCTTCTCTAAAAGGACCGAGGTGTCGTCTAATTTACTGTTTTGCCACACCCGGTGAAAATCAAATATCAAATAGTTCTTTTTTATCTCTGAACTTACATCCTGAAAATCATCGGTTATCTTATGGGTGTTTTCGAGATTCTCATCTGTATAGTTAACTCTTGCCTTAACGTCAAAACCATTTTTGATCAGCAGTTTAATATTGCTTACGATCGTATGATAAGAACCTTTCGTTCTGTGTACAAACCGCACTTTGTCGTGTTGTTCTCTGTAGCCGTCTAAGGTGATCTGCAAATGACACCGTATATTTTTCGATATGAAGTAGTCGATAAAGTCCTGATCGATCAGGTAGCCGTTGGTTGTAAAAGAAATATAAGGAACCTTCTTTTTTTCTTCGCATATTTTTAGAAAATAATCAACGATAGGGATCACGGTCTTTTTGAAATATAAGAGCGGTTCTCCTCCGAAAAAAGACAGGTTGAAGTCTTTCAGCTTTCTTTCAGAAGCCGTTCTATAGATAAAAAGCTTTATTTTTTCCAGTTCCGCCTCTTTAATTCTTGAATTCTTAACCAATGATTCGTAGCAGTACCAACACTTAAAGTTGCAATTCATGGTGGGGTTTATGGTCAGCAGATACGACTGGGGGTCCCCATCCACTTTTTGCGACAGTTTTTTTACTTTATTCAGCTCATTTACATTCTTTTTAACAATAAAGTGATTCGTCAACAAATGTTCATAAAAGGTGGGATGGATCTTTTCCAAACTATGGGTTTTTTCCTTTTCCAACAGATCTTTTAATTTTTCTTCCAGAAAAATTACTTTTTGTTCGAAAGTATTATACAGAGCAAACTTCCCTTCATAAGGGATGATCACATTGTATCGACTGTATTTCATGTCTTTTATACTTTTTGTTTATTCCTGCGACGTTTGTTTATCCCTGCAACCACAACCTCTAACGCAGTTTGCTCCTGCTTTGCAATTTGAATTACGTACAATAGTACCTTTTTTAGGTTCATTTGGTGATTTATTATTACATCCGGATAAACAATTTCCTCCATTGCAATTATTATTGGTGCCATTGCCTTCATTTCCACCGAAAAAACCAAAAGCAGAAGAAAATCCTCCGATTAATTTTTGTGTTTCGGTCTCACGTATGGCTTCAAAATTTAAATACGGTTTCATACTATTTTACTGGTAACTTTTTAAACGAATATTTAGTTCTTTTTTCTAAAATATTCAATTTGGTGTTTATTTCATAATTAAATTATACCTATCAACGACCTTTACCACAATTTCCACAGTTTCCTCCTGCTATGCAATTATTACGTTCGTTCTTACGTTTTTTACGTTCATTCTTTGGTTTATTGTTACATCCGGGTAAACAATTTCCTCCCCTGCAATTATTGACTCCATTGTCTTCATTTTCATCGAAAAAACTAAAAACAGAGGAAAACCCCCCGATTAATTTTTGTGTTTCGGTCTCACGTATGGCTTCAAAATTTAAATGCGGTTTCATACTATTTTACAGTTAACTTTTTAAACGAATATTTAGAGTATCTTTTTTTTACCAAAGGCACTCTAAAACATTCAATTTGTGTTTATTTCATATACAAAAATTATACCCAACCACAACGGATTGCAATCGTTTATTTTAATTTATTCTGTTTTGTTCGCTCTTGTTGCTTTCTTCTATGCGCTTTGTTTTGAGATTAGAATTTCCTAATTTGTAACTTAACGATATCCTAAAATATCTTGTATCGTAGAACCCGCTGTATCTGGCTTCTATTCCGTTTCTAGGGCTTGTGTTGTCAAAATCATACGCCTTGAACAGATTGTTTCCCTGTAAAGAAATTTGTAATTTCTTGTCCAGAAATAACATTCTGAAAAAGACATCCATTTGTGTTTTGGACCTGTTCTTAACCAGATCGCTGGATTTGAAAGGAGGAATGTAGCTTAGAACAAACCCAAAAGAAAGGGTTTTGTTTTTATTTACTATGAAAGTGTTATTGGTATATATCACACCGGAAAAAGCGGACACCGACTTGGGGGTAACCGGATAAATTTGTGATTTTGAATATAAATGATAAATTACCAGTGTATTGTAGCTCTGCCACCAACTGAGCTTGTTGTAGGAATATGTTTGTCCTACACCAATGGAATAGGTGTCAAAATAATTTAATCTTTTTACTTCCTGAACATAATTTTCATTGTTTAAGAAAGCTACCTGTCCGTAGTTGTCTTTTTCCGTGGAAAAATACACAACCGTTTGTAAATGATCTTTATACACGTAGGATAGCTCCACATTATGACTAAATACCGGCGTCAAAAAAGGGTTTCCTTCCGAGTAAGAATACGAACTTGAATAGTATCTGAACGGATTTACCGAATTATACCCCGGTCTTTGTATCCTTCTGCTGTAGCTTAATGAATATGAGTTTTTTTCATCACCGGAATAGCGTAAATAAAAAGTAGGAAAGACTTCCCAATAGTTGTGTTTTGTATTTTGGTTTGTTGTATGGGAAGCGCCTTCAGTTTGGGTGCTTTCTAATCGCAAGCCCAGCTGCATCTGCCACTTGTTCTTTCCAAAATTTTTATTTCCCGAGACATATAGTGCCTGTATATTTTCTTTATAACCGAATGTGTTGCTTTTGGTCGGATCTATGAAAGACGTTCCGTCGGTAGTGTCGAAATAACGTACTTCGCTGTTGGTTTGGGTGAAAGTGAGCTTTCCGCCATAACTAAGGTTTATAAACTTTGTAGGATGCTCCATATCTATTTGTGCCGAGTAGTTATTGATGTTTAGATCTCCTGAATTAACAGCAGAAATATGACTTTTTTCCAGCAATTTTTGACTTTCATCAAAAGTATTGGTGTCAAAGCTATTGTTTGTATCGGAACTATAGTTGAAATAATCGAACTTTAGATCTAACTTTTTCCCTAAAGTATCCAGTACTATGGTAGAGTACCAATCAACGGAATTGAGATTTCTTTCCGATCTGTTATATGCTTTTGTAATAAGAGTAGAATCAACAGCCCCACTATTGTAGTCAGATAAGGTTACTCTGCTTCTGGAGGAAGAGACAGGTTTATTATAGCTTGCCACATATTGTATTCCCATATTCCATTTTTTAGTTATCCGGTAATCTATAAGCCCCCGGGCGCTCAACATATTGGTGTAATATTTTTCGGAATCTTTATTATTCCACTCTTGTGAAGGATAACGGATCTCACTTTTTTCCGTTCCTTTTCTCTTTCCGTTTGAATAGTTTCCACTCAGCGCAATAGTGAGCTTGTCTTTATTATAGTTATAACTCCCTCCCACATTGCCTGTGCCGGATTCTCCCTGTCTGTAGCCGGTATCTAAAGTCCCGTTCCATGAGTCGGGTCTTGCCTTTTTCAACTGAATATTGATAATTCCGCTGTTGCCTTCCGCATCGTATTTCGCCGGAGGCGTAGTAATCACTTCAATGCTTTTAATGTTGTTCGAGGGAATAGATCGGAGATAATTAATCAAATCCTCTTCCGAAAGCTGTACCGGTCGGTCATCCACTAGTACGGATACTCCGCTTTTGCCGATCAGGCTGATCCGGTCGTTCTGCACTTGAACTCCCGGCGTGACTTTCAGTGCATCCAAGGCATCGCTGCCTGTGGCGGCAATAGAGTTTTCCACGTTAAAAACCAAGCGGTCTACCTTTCTTTCAAACAGCTTCCTTTGTCCGGTCACTACCACATTTTGAAGCTCTTTTGCTTTTTGTATTCTGATATTTCCCAAGTCTAGGTTATCGGTCAGGAAGAAATCTTGAGTGTGGAGAATTTCTCCGGCTTGTTTTATATCCAGGGTGTAATTTTCCTGCAAAAGACCGGAAAAGGTGAAGCTTCCGTCTTCTCCGGTAAGTTCGCTTCTGAGTACGGAATCTTTTACGGAGAGGATAACTTCTGCAAAATCTACCGGGGTATTTTCTTCATTTGTTATTTTTCCGGAAAGATGTAGGGTTTGGGAAAAGGTTAACGTCCCGATAAATAAAAGGATCAATGCAACATAATTCTTCATCTTTCATAGGTTTTAATTGGCAAATAAAAACGATCCTGCAACTTTAATGTGTTTATGATGATTTATAATCAAACATCCATTTTGCTTTATTTTAATACAAATGTAAGGAGTTGTTTATCAAATAAAAATACCATAAATAGGGTATTTTTTGTCCGTTTAT
>JAISMV010000125.1 GCA_031276535.1 Flavobacteriaceae bacterium | reverse complement strand
CTTTTTCACTTTTTCTTCTTGATTTAGCCCGCTAAATCTTCAAATAAAAAGCAAAAAATCCATCTCTAAAATAGCATTAAAAAATAATCGCAATAAAATTTAAACAGGCTCTAAAAAATCCGCGTTTATTCCTTTGTAAGTCCGAAAAAGGAAAAACTTATGTTTCCATACCTTCGGGATTCTATAAAGTCAGGGTGAGCGGAAAAACTTCTACGGGGATTATGTTCCAGTATAAATTTCCCTTCCTTTGATAAAAAATTATGCGAGAGAACGAAAGTGAGTAATTTTTCGTATTTTTCATCTTCCAAGTCAAAAGGAGGATCTGCAAAGACAATGTCATAGGTTTTATAACTTTCCTTTTCCGTAAAGGAAAACGCATCCTGTTTCACTACAGTTACCTTGTCCTGAATATTTAACGTTTTTAAGGTGTCCGAGATAAACCGTACATGTTTTCCGTTAATTTCTACGGAGGTAATATCGTTACATCCCCGGGAAGCAAATTCATAATCCATGGAACCTATTCCTGCAAACAAATCCAGTACCGATATTTCATGAAAGGCATATTGATGATTGATAATACTAAAAAAAGCTTCCTTTGCGAAATCAGTAGTTGGTCGTACCTCAAAATGTCTGGGTGCTGAAATTTTTTTTCCTTTTAATTCTCCTGCAATAATTCGTATCATAATACATCTAAAATTGTATAATTTTCCCTTTCAAAACTATCTTCTACTCCCGGATTAGCACTTTTAAAATGTTGAGAAAGCATAGTAAGGATCTCTCCGTCTCTTCCCAATCTGCCATAATAATACATGGAGGTTTGGGAAAGTTCACGGTTTGTGTTTTTAAAAATCAGCCGTAAAAAATACACAATATCTTCTGCAATTTTGTACGGGTAAATATTATAAAGCAGCAACTTTTCATTTTCAATGAGAGCCGCTTCGAAACAGTCATCATAAGTAGTAATAAAAAATCCGTTTTTTTCAGGATTGCTTTTAATCTTGGAAAGAAATTTAAATCCGGTATGGGTTATTCGTATCTTGTCGGAAAATTCCGTAAAAATATTTTCCAATTCTTCCGGATAATAAAAAACCAGAACCAAATCAAACTGTGGAACCAAATTAAAACGAATTCCCACATTCTTAAAAAAGGGAACATTATAATTTAAAAATACTTCTGCCGTATCTTCATCGAAATATTCGGTGGGAATCAGAGTAAACTTGTCATTGAGAACAGAAACGTCAATGAAAGTATATTTTTGCTCGAAAAATTTATTTTCTTTTAATTTTTGAAGAATTTTTTCCTTATCAAAAACAGCGAACATGCTCTCTGTATGAAAAACTTCTTTTTCCAGATATTCTTTTTCCTGCTTTTTAATGCAGGAAACTTTTTTATTTTCAAACAAAAAAGAAGCTGAAGTTACGAGAGAGCTATATGATCGTTTCTTTGTTTTCAAAGCCGGATAATTCTTCATGTACAGGCAAATATAAAATTAATCTCTCTGATACGCAAAATTTAAAAACAATAATTCACGGTGTAATTTTTTATTTCTTTCGTTTTTTGATAATCCTGATTTTTTCTCAAATTTTTTGTTTCCCTATGATTTATATGAAAACCCGTCTGCACAAGGGCTTTTGTCCGTATCTGCCGATTTCGGTTTTGCTTCAAAAAAGAAAACGGAATACTTTTCCGGAGACCAATACAAAGCAGCAAATTATATCGTGAATGAACGTTTAATACCTGAAAAACAGTTAAAAGATCCCGATCTATCCCAAAGTTTATCTCCTGATCATAACAGGCTTTTAACAATAAAGGCTTATATTTGCACAACTCTTCGGAATACGAACCTAAAAATGTAAGTCTATGGAAAAAAACATCTTTGAAGGCACTCCTGTAGAAGATCTTCACCCAAATGACATAGCGGAGCAACTTACAGAATTTAATGAAAAAGACAGGATTTTAAATTTCTTTTTGCTCCCCCGCACACAAAAAACCGAGGTTTTTACTTATTTGGATCCTAAAATCCAACAGGAACTTTTACATGGATTAGGGAAGAAAGACATCGCTGAATTATTGAATGGAATGGCGCCGGACGACCGGACGGATTTTTTCGTAGATCTGCCGGATAATCTTATTAAAAACACCATCAATCTGTTAGATGAAAGTGAACGAAAAATAGCCTTACAGCTTTTAGGGTACCCGGAAGACAGTGTAGGGCGTTTGATGACTCCCAACTACATACAGGCTAAAAAATACTGGACTGTTAAGCATACGCTTCAACATATAAAAAAATTCGGAAGAAAGGCGGAAACGCTGAACTTCATCTATATTGTCGACCAAAACGATAAACTACTGGATGACATCAAAATAGGAAAACTACTTCTGGCAGATGATGACACAAAGCTGGAAGAACTGGGAGACGACAATTTTATCGCTCTAAAAAGCATGATGAACCAAGAAGAAGCCATTCATGTTTTTGAGGATTATGACCGGACTGCCCTGCCGGTGGTTTCCGAAACCGGAGTTCTCGTAGGAATCGTAACGGTAGATGATATTCTGGATATTGTAAAAGAACGGGATACCGAAGATATTCAAAAATTCGGGGGGGTAGAGGCATTGGATATTCCCTACAGGGACACCCCTCTGATTACTTTGTTCAGAAAACGTGCCGGATGGCTGATTGTCCTGTTTTTGGGAGAAATGCTCACTGCCAGCGCCATGGGGCATTTTGAACAGGAAATTGAAAAAGCAGTGGTTCTAGCCCTTTTTGTTCCTCTGATCATTTCCAGTGGGGGAAATTCAGGATCTCAGGCGGCTACTCTGATCATCCGTGCCATGGCTTTGAAAGAAATAGGGTTAAGGGATTGGTGGTACGTAATGAGAAAGGAAATATTTTCAGGAATACTGTTGGGTTTAACCCTCGGAATCATCGGTTTTATCCGAATCATGGTGTGGCAGAATCTGGATTTTTATGATTATGGACCTCATTGGTTTTTAATCGGTTTAACCGTTGCCACCTCTCTGATTGGTATTGTTTTATGGGGAACACTTTCCGGATCCATGATTCCTTTTGTTCTCAGATCATTTAAATTAGACCCTGCCACCTCTTCCGCACCTTTTGTCGCAACTATGGTAGATGTCACCGGACTGATTATCTATTTTACGATTTCCTCTTTTCTTTTAAAAGAGGTTTTACTGTAAATTAAAGGATTTTCCCAAAACAGAGATTAAAGCAACAAGCCGCACTATTGCAGCTTTTTAAGATAAACCCACTCATGATCCGGAATCACTTCAGGGTGGACGATCTTAATTACATCTGCCAGTACTTTATCCGCATAAATGCTGCCGGATTCATAATAATCATTAGCTTTCAATTGGTTTTCTCTACGGTTCATGGCGTATACTTCCCCTTGTTTATACGCATCAAACCAATTGTAATGGGAATTGACATTTAACAATTCGTTTCTTGAATTAAAATTACTGGCGCCAATCCAATGATCCGCATGTTGGGCTTTGCTGAAAACTTCTTCCCAGCTCAACACGACAGAACCTGCATCCGGATTATCTTTCCATAAAAAATCGGCTCCCGCATCAGCGAATAAAGTTGCAATAAAACTTTTTCCTCCTGCCATATACCAGGAATCTCCATACATGACATTGGTGAAAACAGTCGGTTTAACCTTACTGTTCTGCGTTTTTTCTTTCAATGAGAGATATTCTTTTTTAATGGAAGTATATAAACTATCCGCTTTTTGATTCTCCTGAAACAGAACTCCGAATAGTTTAAGATATTCCGTTTTCCCTAAGGGGTGAGGCTCCATGTATTCTTCTACGTAAAGTATCTTAATTCCCTGTTGGGAAAGTTGATCTAATACTTTTTCATAATTTGAATTATGACTTGTGATGATTATGTCGGGTTTTAAAGCCAGTATCTTTTCAAAATTCAGAATCGCGTCATTTCCTACATTTTGAATGGTTTTGTTTTTTATTCCTTCCGCAATACCGGGATTGTAAAAATATTCGGAGGAACAAACTCCGACAATAGTATTTATCTTACCCAAAGCATCTATATAGGCAGATGAAGATGTGCCGGTAATAATGCACCTTTCCGCATGGAAATCCTGAGGGAAATAAACGGTAGTGCCTGCCGATGAGACCTTTTGCTGATTGTTGGTTATTTCTATGGAAAAATTTTTCGCATATTCATTTTGCCGGATAAGGAAAGCTTCGGAAGGCTTCTTACAGGAAAAAACAACAGACGCAAAAACTAAAAAAAGAAATATTTTTTTCATGATTTTTATTACTCTCCTAAAATAAATTATAAATGTAAAAGAGATCGTATAATTCGTATTTCAAATCAGCTTTGAGAAACTCATCAAAAACAATCCTCTTGTTACAAAACTAACATTATTTTGTCAGATCATCGGCAATTCCGGTAAAAGGAATCTTCGGAAAATTAGCGTGTAACTTAACTTAAGCCGGAATCTGAAGAGATAAAAAAGATTAGGTGAAAAAGAAATTTTTTCGTATCTTTATGTATTAGAGCATGGTCACGAAAAAACACAGGTTTATTTTTTTCTAAAAGGGAAACGGCTTTACTCACATCCGGATATGCAAATAAGGACTGCCGTGTAAGTTATGCTGCCTTTTTGCAACTATTGCATTAACTAAATTCAGCTTAATCAGTATTTTAGAGCAGGAAAGTTTATTACGGCAAAAAGTCCGGTTTTACATCCGGATTCCTTAGTTCGAATGTTTATACAGAATTTCTTTTTTTTCGTTCAGTATTTGAAACTCAAGGTACTTGAAACTGTCTCTGGAAACTACTTTCACCCATCTTTTGTAGGTAAGGAACCATTCATTCCTGATGCTCTTAAGCCCTTTTGTCAGATAGGCTGCAACAAACGGATGAGTATGTAAATATACCTTTCCTTTATAAGAGCCCAGAATATTTGTCATATACTCCTGAATTCTGTCTATCAGAATAATAGGAGATTCTATTTTTCCGTTAAAATTCGGATTGTCTTCTGTGGTATTCAGCTGTTTCTGAGGTCTGACCCTTTGTCGGGTAATCTGAACCAATCCGAATTTACTTGGAGGTAATATTTTATGCTTTGCTTTATCGTCTTTCATCATCGCTTTCAGGTATTCATACAATTCCTTTTTATGCTGAGAAGAGGTTAAGTCGATGAAATCCACGACGATTATCCCTCCAATATCGCGAAGTCTCAATTGACGGGAAATTTCCGCTGCGGCTAGTTTATTTACATGTAAGGCTGCATCTTCCTGTGATTTCTGGTTGGCTGTAACGTTTCCTGAATTCACATCTATAACATGCAGGGCTTCTGTGTGTTCTATAATCAGATACGCTCCTTTGGACTGATAAATGTTGACGTGTTTTCCGAACAATTGTTTTATTTGCTTATCTATATTATAATATTCAAAAATAGGGATATGAGAATTATAATATTTTACTATTTTGGATTTTTCAGGAGCAATTACATCCAGATAATCTTTTATTTCCCGAACCAGATCTTCATCATCACAAACAATGCTCAGGAAATCCTCGTTAAAATTATCCCTGAGAATCGATGAAGCTTTGTCCAGTTCCCCTAGAATTTTCATCGGAGGTCTTCCTTTCTTTATATTTCTAAAACAGATATTATTCCACTTGTTAAGTAAATAACGAAGATCCGACTGCAATTCTTCCACTGTTTTTCCGTCTGCCACCGTTCTGATGATAAGTCCGAATCCTTTAGGCCGTATTTGTTCGCCGACTTTTTTCAATCGTTCTTTTTCTGCAGAAGTGGAAATATTTCTTGAAATAGAGGTTTTAGAGGCAAATGGAATGAGTACCAGATATCTTCCGGCTAAAGAAATTTCCGACGATAAGCGAGGACCTTTGGTTGAAATAGGTTCTTTGGTTATTTGAACCAAAATTTCCTGATTGGAAGATAAAACATCCTGAATTACTCCGTCTTTGTTTATATCTTCTTCAAAAGAAAAAGAAGTAAGCTTAGGCGAGTTTATTTTCCCTGAAGATACTCCTTTGCTGTACTTTAAAGATGAGCGTATCTGCGGTCCCAGATCGTGATAATGTAAAAACGCATCTTTTTCATACCCTATATTCACAAAACAGGCATTGAGGCTGGGCGCTAATTTTTTCACCTTCCCTAAAATGATATCCCCGACTGTAAAATTATTTCCTACTTCGTCATCATGCAGTTCCTGAATCCTTCCTCCTTCTAATATTACAATCCTTACCTTACCTTCTTCGTATGATATTATTAATTCTTTACTCATTTTTCATCGCTGATTAACCTTCCTGAATACTCTTTTTTGAACAAAAACATTCTTTACCTTGTTTTATTAAACCTTGGTAAAGAATGTTTGAATTATTTTATTCTTAAAAAAACTAAGTTTTATTATGTTGCAAAGAAAACTATCTGTTTTTCTTCTTATGGCGATTTAATCTTCTTCTCTTTTTTCTTTTGTGAGTCGCTACCTTGTGGCGTTTTCTTTTTTTTCCGCTTGGCATAATACTTCTAGATTGTTTTTAATTATTATTTCACATTAGTTTTCACATTCTCCACAAAAGATTTTGCCGGTTTGAACGCCGGAACATTATGGGCAGGTATTTTTATTGTTGTGTTTTTAGAGATATTTCTTCCTGTCTTAGCGGCTCTTTTCTTAATTAAGAAAGTTCCAAAACCTCTTAAATAGACATTTTCTCCTTTAGTCATTGCGGTTTTTACTTCATCCATAAATACCTCAACAACTTTTTGAGTTTCAACCTTCTCAAGACCAAGTTTATTTGAAATTGAGTTTACGATATCTGCTTTTGTCATACTTGTAATATTATTTTTATTATACTTTCATTGAATTTTGAGATTGCAAATATAATATTATTTTTGGAAAGAAAAATTTATAAACATTTAAAAATGTGAATTTTATTAGTCTATTGCGAAAATGGTATAAAATCAACGCTCGTTCTCTGCCCTGGCGGGAAACTTCAAATCCTTATAATATATGGGTTTCGGAAATTATATTCCAACAAACCCGAATTAATCAGGGACATAATTACTATCTCAATTTTATTAAAAAATTTCCTGATATAAAGACCCTGGCAGAGGCTTCCGAGGATGAAATATTACAAGCCTGGCAGGGATTGGGGTATTATTCCAGAGCGCACAACCTACACTTTACAGCCAAATATGTTTCTAACGACCTGAACGGGGTCTTCCCTTCCTCCTATTCCGAAATAGTACAGTTAAAAGGTATAGGGAAATATACTGCCGCTGCCATTGCTTCCATCTCTTTTGATGAAAAAGTGCCCGCCATAGATGGAAATGCTTTTCGGGTATATTCCAGAATCTTCAACTCCGACAGAGATATAAGCAAAGCCTCTACATTTAACTACTTTTTCAATTTGCTAAAGCCCATGATGCCCGATGATCCCGGAGATTTTAATCAGGCTGTAATGGATCTGGGCGCTTTGATATGCTCTCCGACCAATCCGAAATGCGGACAGTGCCCCGTAAATACAGATTGCTCCGCATACAAAGAAAACACACAAAACCGGCTGCCCGTAAAAACATCTTCTCTGAAAATAAAGGAAGAAAAACTACATTACGTCTATGTAACTCATTCCGATCAGCTTCTAATAAAAAAAAGAGACCACAAATCCATATGGAAAGGATTGTATGAATTCCCTGAATTTGAAAATTATTTTAAAAAATTTGAGATAATTCACACGCACCTGATAAAACACAAACTCAGCCACAAACTTTTGCTTATCACTATATCTGAAATACGTATAAAATCAGAAGAATTTTATAATATTGCCCGCAAGACGAACGCCATAATTTTAACTAAAAACGAATTAAAAAACTATGCTTTTCCAAAACCTTTAAAAAAATTTTTTATTTTATAATTAATTTTTTACTATTTTTGCTTAATAATGCGAATAATTATAGACAATAAATGAGTACATCTGTTAACAAAGTAATTTTAGTTGGGAATTTAGGTACTGACGTAAAATCTCATAGGTTTAGTGATGGCAATGTAGTTGTAAATTTCCCTGTGGCAACATCTGAAAGCTATATTAATAAAGAGACAGGAGAAAAAGTAGATGTTACTGACTGGCACAATATTACTGCACGAAACAAGTTGGCTGAGCTTTGTGAAAAATTTCTGAAGAAAGGAAGCAAAGTGTATATTGAGGGAAAATTAAAAACCCGTAAATTTGACGATAACGGTATTACCAAGCACATCACGGAAGTTATTGCCGATAATATTTTATTCCTTTCAAATTTATTGGGAAAACAACCCGACGATAATGAAGAAGTAAGCAATGAAGAACCCTAATTTTTATTAATTTTATGTGAAAAATTCAACTTTAAAATTTTTTATAACTAAATATGGACGATCCCGAACCCACGAGTTTTTTAACAACTGCTTTTTCACAGTTCTTTCTTAATTTATATTCAATTTGGAGAAAGCCTGTTTATTCTTTGTCATCTTTAATTTTTCCATCGTCTGTAAAATCAGATCGGAAAAAGTTTTTTTTGCCGGGTGCTTTTCATCATGTCCAAAACAAATATTCGGGATTGAATGTCTTTCAAATCCCGCAAGCAGGTATTGGACATCAGGAAGATTCTGTCTCCCCAATAGATACATGTAACGGAACGGACATTAAAAAGATAGCGAAAATAACTTCGTTACGCTTTTTATATGCGCTTTCTTTCTTTCTTATTACAAGTTGCAGCGAGGAAGACCAAATACCAAAACCTGAAGGACAGGTACGGTTGGAATATCCGGCGGCAAAATATGTTCTTTTCCAGCCTGAAAATTGTCCTTTCGAGTTTGAATATTCTTATCGGGCTAAAATTAAAGACCGGAACAAAAATTGCTGGTATAATTTCAATTACCCGGAAATGAAAGGAACCATATACATAACCTATTCAAATATAAACGGAAATTTACCCAGCTTACTTCGGGAAGCTCAAAAACTGGTATATGAGCACACTATAAAGGCTAATTCCATCAGAGCGAAATCATTTTCCTATCCCGAAAAAAACATATATGGAAATCTGTATCGTTTAGGTGGAGAATCTGCCTCCAACATTCAGTTTTATGTAACAGACAGCGTTAAACATTTCCTTTCCGGAAATGTATATTTTAAAGTCCGCCCTCAACCGGATTCTTTGCGTCCCGCAGTTGAATATCTGGAAAAAGATGTAATTAGAATGATAGAATCCACCACTTGGAAATAAATTAAATTCGTATTTATAAAAATGTTAGAAATAGGAATACTCTTATTATTAATTCTTTTAAATGGTTTTTTTGCCATATCGGAAATTTCTCTGGTCTCGGTGAAAAGGCAGAAAATTGAAAACAAAGCAAAAAAAGGAAATAAAAAGGCACAAACGGTTTTAAGTCTGCTTGAGAAGCCGGAAGACTTTCTGTCTTCCATTCAGGTAGGCATCACCCTTATCGGTATTATTTCCGGAGCATACGGAGGAGCCACTTTGGTCAAATACCTCTCTCCTTTCTTCGAACAATTCTCATCTATACAGGCTCACGCTTCAGAATTGTCCTACCTGATAATTATCGCTGCCATTACTTATTTTTCCATCGTCTGGGGAGAATTAATTCCCAAAACTTTCGGAATGAGGAATCCTGAAAAAATAGCCTTATTTGTCGCACCTGTAATCAAGGTATTTTCTACGGCTGTTTTTCCTTTTGTTAAAATACTTTCTTTCTCTACTCATTTATGCAATAAAATATTCAAAATATCGGATGTGGAGGGAGAAAAAATTTCCGAAGACGAATTGATCTACATGCTTAAAACCGCCAGCCTTCAGGGAGTTTTGGAAAAGGAAGAAAGTGAACTGCACCAAAATGTTTTTGCCTTCTCGGAACAAAAAGCCAAAAGCCTGATGACCTATCGCAAAAAAGTAGAATGGATCAACCTCAAGAGTAATTTTTCCGATATTGAAAAACAAATTAAAGAAAGTAATTTTACGAAATTCCCCGTGTGTGACGGAAATTTAGACGAAGCAAATGCTTATCTGGCTATCAAGGAATTTTATGAAAATGTAAATACCCCTGATTTTGACATCAAATCTATACTAAAAACTCCTATCTTTATTCCTGAGAATATGCATTCTGTGGATATATTGCAGGAATTTCGGGAAAATAAGCAGCATATGGGATTTGTTGTGGATGAATACGGTACTTTTCAGGGAATAATTACTTTACAGGATCTGATTGAAGGAATTGTAGGAGACATGCCTGAAAGCGATGAGGAAGAAACCGAAATCATAAAACGTACGGATGATTCCTATCTGGTAAACGGAAACATAAGTATCCGGGATTTGAATTCTTTCTTTGACGATGTCGTTATAGAACTGGATGACGATGAATACGTAACTTTAGCCGGATTTATTATTTTTCACATGGAATACATTCCCGAAGTAGCGGAAAAGTTTAATCATAACGGATTCACATTTGAGATAATGGACAAAGATTCAAACCGGATAGACAAAGTGCTGATGACCCGGCTCGAAGAGAAAAAAGAAAAAAAAGAAAAAAAACCTGATGCAGAAGAAGATAAAGAACCTTAAATAAATACCCTCCAAGCCATGATCTACACCATTTACAGCATCGCCCTCATTCTATTTATAATCATTTCTTTCAGGATATATAAATTCCTGCTGAAAGCTACGGATATAATGAAATACATGTTTTACATCCTGCTGTACATTGTAGGAATCCTCATCGTATTTCAGGGAATGGAAAAACTGATAACTCTTTTTTACAAGCAGGTTTCTCCCGAAGAAACAAACTTTATGTTTCTGGTTTACCTTTTGGCTACCATGGTGGGTTTTTTAAGCGTTGCCATCATTACGGTCAAAAAATTAAAAAAGAAATAAGTTTATCTTTGACTTTTGCAGCGGTCTCCTGTTTTATTGATATTTCTCACATCTATATAATAGTTTTTATCCACGGAAAAGCAGGTGCCTTGCGTAATTTTAGCTGATTTCCATTGTGTGGTCGGCTTTATTTTTCCGATGGAAGTGTTGATCTCCATGGTGAAATCCGGGATCACATTTACCCATTGATAGCTTATCCCCTTGTCTATGTAATATATCAATGTAGGTATCCGGGGCGTTCTTAAATATTGATCAAAAATTTTAGAAAGATCCATCCCCGACTTTTGAGAAATATAATTTTCTATCTGCCGGGTCGTCACGGTTTGATGATAGAACTCTTTATTTAATCCTCTCAGAATGTCTCTGAATTTATCATCATCGTCAATGATCTGCCGTATAGTATGCAGCATGTTAGCGCCTTTATCATACATATCGGAACTTCCTTCCTGATGTACTCCGTAAAGACCTATAATCGGAATATCGTTCTGTATATTCTTTCTTTGTCCTACAATATATTCATCCGCCGCCTTTTTTCCATAATGATATTCCACAAACAAGGTTTCGGAATAAGTCGCAAAAGCTTCATGTATCCACATATCCGCCACGTCTGCATTTGAAATGCTGTTTCCAAACCATTCATGCCCCGATTCATGTACGATAATAAAATCCCAGTTTAAACCCACTCCCGTTCCGCTGCGGTCGTACCCTGAATATCCGTTTATGTATCCGTTCCCGTAAGCAATAGCGCTTTGATGTTCCATTCCCAAATGCGGAGCTTCCACCAACTTATACCCGTCTTCATAGAAAGGATAAGGACCAAACCAGTATTCTAATGCCTGCAGCATCTCTTTTACCTGCTTAAACTGATCTTTAGCTTTGTCTAAATTATACGGCAATACCCAATACTCTAGTTGTAAAGTTCCCTTTTCGCCTATATAAGTGTCCGAAAAGTTAACATAATCTCCTATGTAAGGAATAATATTATAGTTGTTTATCGGATTTACCACCTGCCATGTGTAATAGGTTTTTTCTTTATCTTCCGTGGTTTTAATTAGTTTTCCGTTTCCTACTCCTTTTAAATTCCTGTCTGTACAGATCGTTATCGTGGCGCCCTCTTCCGGTTCATCCCCCAGATAATCTTTACAGGGAAACCATATACTGGCTCCCTCGCCTTCACACGCAACGGTCATCCAATGATTGTTATTCTCATCCCGGGTGAAGATCCACCCTCCATCCCAGGGCGCTTTTTTCGCAACAACCGGCTTTCCGCTAAAATAAATCCTGAGTTCGTTATTTTTGGTATTATTTTTAAAATATCCGGTTAAGGTAAGGTAATAAAAATTTCCTTTTTTTATAAACGGTACAGATATTGAATCTGAAGTAAAAATGCTGTCTATCGCCATCGGATGCTGAAGGTCGATCTGTATGACAGGCGACTCATCCACATCAAACTTTATCACATTAATCCCTTTAATGGATTGTGTATTAAAATCCGGCTCAATTACAAGATCGTAATGTCTTACATCCCATCCCTTTCTATATTCCGTATTGCTCCCTCTCAAAGTATCCGTCTCCGAATAATTTTTACGGGATGAAAAAGGTTGCGCCCATAGCGTTATTGAGGACAACAACAGTAAAAGTTTAAAAATTCTCATATTCAAATTTATAAAAAAATAACATTCCTTTTACAATAACCGGAATTCGGGATAAGCACAAGTTGAAAACAGTGGCTCATCATATATTTTTTCAATGTTTAAGGACGGTTTTTTCACCGGAAGAAAGTTTTAAAAATTCGAATCGTTCGGTTTTTTGTTTAAAATTTTTATAAAATTCATCTACTTTTACAAAAATTTTCGTAACTTAGTCTTTTAAGTTGTACAGGCAAAAGTTTAGTTAAATATTTGATTAACAATAAATTTACTAACTTTTGTTTTTTTTTGCGGTTTTTTAACCACTTAACCCAAACTCAGGTTAACTTAGCAGAAAATAATACGGTTTTACCAATTTGTAAAAGATAAAAAATAAAGGATGAGTAAAAATAATACCAAGGAAACCCCGTTGATGAAACAATATAACGCTATTAAATCCCGATACCCGGATGCGATGTTATTGTTCAGAGTTGGAGATTTTTACGAAACTTTCGGAGAGGATGCCATCAAAGCATCGAAGATCTTGGGAATTGTTTTAACCAAACGGGCAAACGGACAGGCTTCTCACATAGAACTGGCGGGATTTCCTCATCATTCTTTGGATATTTATTTGCCCAAACTTGTTCGTTCCGGTTTGCGGGTAGCCATTTGTGACCAGCTGGAAGATCCGGCAATGGCTAAGGGAATCGTAAAACGGGGAGTTACGGAACTGGTCACTCCCGGAGTTACTTTTAACGATAAGGTGTTGGAAGCAAAAAGCAATAACTTTTTACTGTCCGTGCATCAGGAGAAAAACCTGTATGGAATGGCATTGCTGGATATTTCTACCGGAGAGTTTTTAGTAACGGAAGGAGATACTTCCAAACTGCGTCATTTGATCGATAATTTTAAACCTACAGAAATTATTCATCAAAGGAGAAATGCCCTGCCTTTTGAGCATCAGTCCTATTCTTTTCAACTGGAGGACTGGGCTTTCCAGTATGATTATGCTTATGAAAAACTGACCAAACATTTTAATACCCAATCATTAAAAGGTTTTGGCATAGAAGATATGAAACTGGCAATCACGGCGGCAGGGGCGGTATTTGCTTATCTGGTGGAAGATACCCATCATAAATTGCTCGATCATATTTCCAATATTCAGCGGCTGCCACAAGATACTTTTGTCTGGATGGACGATTTTACCATTCGTAATCTGGAACTGGTGGGCGCTCCCGATTCCCAATCGGTCTCCTTGCTTAAAATAGTAGACAGAACCCGTACCGGTATGGCAGGACGAATGCTTCGCCGATGGGTACTTATGCCCTTAAAAGACATAGAGATCATTAACCGGAGACTCAGCGTGGTCGACTTCCTGCTGCGGTTTCCGGATATTTCCTATAAGATAGAAGAAGAACTCAACGGCATATCCGATGTAGAACGATTATTGGGAAAACTTGCAGGAGAACGCATATCCCCAAAGGAACTGGGGTATCTGAGAGATTCCCTGATCCGATACAAAACCATTGAAACAATTCTGAAAGAGGAAGATAATAAGGTGGCGGAACATTTTGGGGAGTTTAAAGAATTGAATGAAGTGATGGTTTTATTAGAAAAACAATTACAGGAAGAACTTCCAGTGGCATTAGCCAAAGGAAATGTGATCAAAAAAGGAGTTTCCGAAGAACTTGACAGGCTTCGTTCTTTAAAAGATAACGGAAAGGAATATCTGGATAACTTATGTCTGCGTGAATCGGAAAGAACCGGAATTCCCAGTCTGAAGATCGATTTTAATAATGTATTCGGATATTATTTGGAAGTGCGGAACACTCATAAAAATAAAGTGCCGGAGGAATGGATACGGAAACAAACTTTGGTAAATGCAGAACGATACATCACCGAAGAACTGAAAGAATATGAAACTCAGATTTTGGGAGCGGAAGAAAAGATCTCTTTACTGGAATCTGAATTATATAAAGGCATTTGTCAGAAGATCAAAGAGAGATTGGTGGAGATACAACATAATACCCGGATTATAGCCGTGCTGGACTGTTTACTTTCTTTTGCCAATGTTGCGCAGGAAAATTCCTATACCCATCCGCATCTTAATAACTCTAAAGTCATTGATATTACCGACGGAAGACATCCGGTGATTGAAAAACAACTACCATTAGGAGAGTCTTATGTGGCGAATTCCGTGTATCTGGATAACGAAAAACAACAAATTTTGATGATCACCGGACCGAATATGGCGGGGAAATCCGCTTTACTTCGTCAAACGGCTTTAATCATCCTTATGGCTCAAATCGGAAGTTTTGTTCCTGCCAAAAATGCTAATATAGGGATTGTAGACAGGATTTTTACCCGAGTGGGAGCCTCGGATAATCTTTCCCGGGGAGAATCTACATTTATGGTGGAAATGAATGAAACGGCAAGTATCCTGAATAACATTTCTGACCGAAGCCTGATTCTACTGGATGAAATCGGAAGAGGAACCAGCACCTACGACGGAGTTTCCATTGCCTGGGCTATTGCCGAATATCTGCACGAACACCCCACCCGTCCGAAAACACTTTTTGCCACCCACTACCATGAACTGAATGAAATGACCAATTCTTTCACCAGAATAAAAAATTTTAATGTAAGCATCAAAGAATTGAAAGGAACTATTGTTTTTCTAAGAAAACTCGTCCCCGGAGGAAGCGAGCACAGCTTTGGTATTCATGTGGCAAAATTAGCGGGAATGCCCGTAAAACTGACTCAACGGGCAGAAAAAATATTAAAAACACTGGAAAAGAACAATCAACGGAACGAACTAAAAGACAGAACCAAAACGCTAACGGAAGAAAATATGCAACTCAGTTTCTTTCAGTTAGACGATCCTGTTCTGGAAAACATCCGCGAAGAAATTTTAAAAACAGATATTAATACCTTGACTCCTATAGAAGCACTAATGAAACTCAATCAGATTAAAAAAATGATCGGAGGATAAAAACACAGACCTGCTCCCTAAAAAATAACCAGATTCGGGTTAACAGAAAATTTCGGAGATAACCGGTGTATATATAAGAGCCTGTTTAAATTTTATTCAAATATTTATTTTTAGGTTCTATATATTTTGCATTCTTTTTAAGCTCTTTTGAGCGGCTTTTTCACTTTTTCTTCTTGATTTAGCTCGCTAAATCTTCAAATAAAAAGCAAAAAATCCATCTCTAAAATAGCAATAAAATATAATCGCAATAAAATTTAAACAGGCTCTAAAAAGGGGTTATTTTCTTTTATATAAAAAATAAACCTCCGTAGAATTTTCGTCTATTTTATTAACGATGGTATCCGAAAGGACCAGCCTGTAGTTTTCGGCAAGGGCAGGAAGTCTTTTCAGAAAATCCGGCCTGTCTACAGGGTTATCTCCTTTATACAGCTCTTTTATAGCTACAAATTCTTGTATTATAACAAATTGCGTTTTTTTATTTTTTATATACTCGAATTGTTCTTTTCTTAGTTCCGGGTAAAAATCATACGACAGGTTAGGACGTATAAAATATTTTACATTAGGAACAATATTACAGGTAGAGAACAAACTATTTCCCATACCGAAACCTAAGTTTAGAAGGGTAGGATTTTTTTCTTTTGTAATTTCTTTTTTCAACCTGTCGGTTTGTAAGGCTAATGATCGGTTTTCGGGTTCTCTCAGGAAATATTCGTCAATAAGTGTATTTCCGGGAGGATAGATGCTTAATCCTGCAAATAAACATATACAACAAACTAAGCTGAGAGATTTTGTAGTTAATTGTAATGAGACATATTTTCTTAAATATAAAGATACTCCTATCAGACCTAAAGCGCTGAAAATAATAAAAGGAATAGGGTAGTAGTATTGAAATTTTCCTATGAATATGGAACTATATAAGCTAATACCGGATAGCACGATACTCCATTTTTCTATTTTGTTCTTCATGCACTTTATCGGGAAATAGAATATTCCTATAGGGGCAAACAGCAGCAAGGACATTGGGGTGAGGAATAAGTACATGGTTCGGAACAGGAGCAATGATATGATTTTTGGTAAAGACTGTAGTTTTGCATAGGATTTATTAAGCACAATGTAAATATTATACGCTTCTTCCAGTGCATCATGCGTCCAAAGATACCCTAATATGGGCATACTGACAATAACGGTTCCGGCTATATAGGCTAAAACGTTTAAAATAAAATTCTTAAATTCTTTTTGTAAAAGAAGTTTTATAAAAATAAACAGTAAAGGAAAAAACCAAAAAATAATAAGGTTTATTTTGATCAAAAGAGTTGCTGTGACCATTGCACCGTGTAACAGCATATATCCGGGTTTATGGGGCGTAGAACCACTATTGAAATATTTCAGAAAAAAGTATAAGCTGACCGATTCAAAACACAATATGAATTCCTCCGCGGAGCCTCCTGCTTTCATTAACTCTACAAGAAAAAGGAAGAAACTTATGCTGACAATGCAAGAAGCAGCCTTTCCCAAATAAATACGCGCGGTAAAGTACAGAGAATAAGCCAGTACCAGCCAGAAAGACAATTCAATGATAAACATTCCGAAAAAGGAATCATTGGAAATAAGATAACCGGCAGCGTAGATAAAGAAAATCAGAGGTCCTTTATGGTCGAAAACTTCCGTATACAGGGTTTTTCCGTGTACCATTGCTTTCCCCACGTTAAAATAAATGTTCGGGTCTGACCATTCATTGGCGGCATAAAGCGGAGACATCTTAGAAGATCCTATTAACAAGGAAATTATATAGATGAAAATCAATAAAAGACATTTTTTATCCGTTACTGTGGAAAACAAATTTTTATTCATGTTGATGTGCTTTTAAATTCCATAAAAAATTGAAATATAATCTTATAACTTATGATATTTTACGATATTCTTTGTCACGGAAAGTTCTTCCAGTAAATTTGCCGCCCTTTCGTTTCCTCCTGCCTCAATGAAAGATTGCCGAATTTCCTCTGCCGCTGTTTTATATTTAGGATTATATAACAATTCCTCAACAGCATGTTCTACATCCTGAATTCTCATACGTTTATACCGTATTCGTATGCCGCATCCGCACTGCTCAATCAAAGACGCTGTATGGAATTGGTCAAAAGCCATAGGGATAACGAGCATGGGGATTCCGTTTATATAAGTGTCACAGACTGTATTTAATCCTCCATGACCGATAACCACGTCCACGTGTTTTAAAAGCTCGAATTGGGGGACATATCTTTGTACTATGAAATTATCCGGCCAATCTTCTATAATGTAGGGGTCTGCAGCCGCAATGACGGTTATTTCTTTATTGCCCAGAGCCTGAATCATACGATGAAAGAATTCCTTGCGGACATCTACCAATACGGTTCCCACAGAAATATAGACTTTTGGGGTCTTTATTTTTTTTAATCTTTCCCAGTCAAAGGGGGTATTATCGGGGCGTCCGGTTAAAGCTCCTATAAACTTCATATAAGGAGGACAGTCGTTATCTTTATATCTTACAAATTTTTGGGACGTGTAATACATATTTAACTTTTTGGAAAAAACCAATTCCTCATCCCCGGAAATTCCCACCGATCGTTGTAATCCGATTATGGAATTATGTACCCATTTGGTAATTTCAGGAGCTACACCCGGGTCATGGAGCGCATTGGGAGTGATGGGAGTAAGAGTAGCCAACGGAATTTTCTTAATATGAGCGGTCAATCCTCCGACAAAAGAAATGCAATCGTTAACTATCACATCCGGATTATAGCTGCCAACCCACGTGGTGAACTCATCAAACATTATTTTGGCAAAAGGAATGTAGGTGTCTTGTAATCCTAGTTTTAAAGCTTCCAGCGCTGACATACCCGCTCCTTTGTTTTGCAGCTGGATAATATCCTCTATTTCTTTTTTGTTCTCTTTATACGATTGTTCCAATACATGATAATATCCCCCTGAAGGAATAAGTTCGGAGTTTATCTCCGTTAACCCTGCCCAAACCACTTCATGTCCTCTTTCCAAAAGAGTTCTGCCAATGCTGAGAGAGGGGTTAATATGCCCAAGAAAGGGAGGAACTACAAATACAAATTTTGCCATACTGTTATTTTTTCAATAAAACTTCTAAATAATCCACTCCTTTGACTGCTCCTCCGGATTCCTCAAAAGATCTTTTAATGGCTTGCGCATTCTGCCTGTATTCCGTTTCATTTAAAACAGAACTAAAAGCCTCCTTCAGCTGCGAAGGGTTAAAACGGTTGAAATTGAGACGGATTCCTGCCTTTTTGTTTGTTACACATTCTGAAACAAAGGATTGGTCATACGCAATGGGTATAACAATCAAAGGAATTCCGTGGGACAGGGTCTCACAAACGGTGTTGTTGCCTCCATGACAGATCACGGTCTGCATATGGGGAATCAGGTCTAACTGGGGTATCTGTTTCTGAATGATGAAATTATCCGGGATAGAATCAAATAATTCCGGATCGGAAACTGCAATTACCGTTACATTTTCATTTTCAAAAGCTTCAAAAACTTTTTTGAAAAACTGTTTTTTCTGAGAAAGATCAAAGGTGGTACCTATGCTCACCAATATCTTAGGTCGCTGTTCTCCTGCGGTTTCCAATTTTTCCCAGTCAAAATCTGCTTTTTGAGCACGGGGAGTTATCACAGGACCTATAAATTTATAGTTCGAAGATAAGTCGGTTTCTCCGAAAAACTCTTTCGAAACATAAACTAAAGTAAGTAAAGAAGAGCAATCCATACGTTTGTTGCCGGAAATTCCGAATTTTTTTTGAAAAGAGATTACCTGTTCTCCTTCCCATTCGTGTATTTTAGGGAAAAAAGGATTTACCTTTATGGAAGCAGGAGCAGTGACAGAGGTTGCGTAAGGGATATTCTTTTTAAGAGAAGCCACTGCTCCGGCAAAAACCTGATGGTCGGTAATGACCACATCCGGACGGGATTCACTTAGTATTTCTTCAATTCCCTCAAGCATATACGTATTCATGGGAGTTAATACTTCTTCGTATAAGAATTTAAGGCTGTCTATACCGTATGTTTTTTTCTTCTGAAGCTCTTGTGCCTGTTCGAGCAATTTGTTTTTTTCTTCTTCTTCCAGTTTAAAGGAAAGAACCTGTAATTCTCCTCCGGAAGGAAGCTGGCTTTTGAGCCCGGGATCCGGACTAATCCAAGAAACGGAATGTTTTCTTCTCAGAAGTTCATTGCCCAAGCTTAAAGTAGGATTGATATGTCCTGTGAAAGGAGGAACTATAAATGAAAATTTAGCCATATTATATAATAAAAAATGTATGCAATTTTTCAATAATCCATTCAAAATTTTGGATAGGAATATTATGATCTCCCTCTCCTACTTGTAAAATGGAATTGGGAATATGGGCATTAAGAAACTCCCCATCGGGCAGACAATCGGATTTATTTCCATATAAAAGTAAAGTTTCATGCTTTACCAAATTCATGTTTTCTTTGGAAGAGAAATTTTTATCAAGAACTGAATCCTGAGGCAGAGAAGATGTGTAAAGAAGATAATCAAATAATTTTTTGCTTTTTTGCAACTGTTTGTTATTAGGGATTATATTGGTAGAAGCCGTATAATCTCCCACATAATTTCCTAAATATACATCTGCGTACTTTTCAAGAATATTTTCTATATCCCCATCCTTATTGGTAGTGGGTGTATCAATTATAGCTATTTTTTTTATTTTTTCAGGAAAATGAATGGCAGTGTACAATGAAATTAATCCTCCAAAACTATATCCAACCAGATCAACTTTCGATAAATTAAGAACATCCATTAAATCAAGAAGATCCTGAGACAATGCTTTCAGACTGTATCCATGATCAACTTTTTCGCTCATACCATGGCTGCGTAAGTCGTATAATACCACATGATACTTTTCTGCCAGTTTGGGGGCTATATTAAAGTAAAATATAGACATGTTGGTAAACATTCCATGGATCAATACTATTGCCTCGGAAGCTTCCGGATTTAATTCTAATACAAAAACTTTTTTATTATTTATCGGAATTAGTGGCATCTACAATAAAATTGACAATATCTTTTATAGAAAGGCTGATTATTTTATCCATCCCCATTTCGGACAACCATCCGTTAAAATCAATACCATTACCATATTCAGCTTTTACCTTTTCTGCAAAAGAAACAATTTCTATACTGTCCATTTCCAAATCTTTGGTAAAAATACTATCCGGGGTGATGTCCAGTTCTTTGGCAATGTCTTCCCCTATTATCTCTGTTATGAATTGCTTGAGTAATTCATATATCTTTTCTTTTTGTTTTTCTACTGAGTCCATCCTATTATAAAATTAGTATACTTAATTGTGGTTATTGTTGTGTCACGAATTACCAGATTTTCTCCTTCAATTACCTCCACCTCAAATTGTTTAGGATTTCCTTTCAAGCCTGTACCGAGCATTTTCCCATAGGCTTCCTTAGCTACCCAAAAACGGGTGCTCCATTCAGACAAATCCCTGTTTTTCAGCAAATTTAATTCTTTTTCCGTAAAAGTCAACTCCACAAAACCCGTTCCACGTTCTTCAATGGTTTCAATGTCTATTCCTACCGGCTTGTCAGAGGCTATACATACCGAATTGGTTCCTTTATGAGCTAAAGATATTTCTACTTTCTGAGCTTCCGGAACTCCATATACAGAGGGTTTGTTATTGGAATCATATCGGATTTTGAGTTCAACAGGGTAATATCCTTTGTCAAAATTAGTCTGTATATAATTACGTACTGCATCTTTTATCGCGATACGGCTGATCAGATATTCTTTTCTCTTTTTTAATTGAAGGGTTTCATGATGGTGTTTTTCCTCCGAATTCAGGTATATACTCAGTATGAAATTCCAATTCAGATAAGTACTGTAACAATTATCAAAGAAATAAACATTAGGAGCTACTATTCTGGATAAAAGAACTTTTGTCGGAGACAGGGTTATATTCCACAATTTTTTATCAAATCCCTCAAATATTTGATTCTTCCATCCTTTTATGATACACCAGATCTTTCCTTCTCTTTTGAGAATAACATCCGCAGTAGTAAATTTATCTGTCATAGATGTAGTGAGGCATATACATTCGAATATCCCCTGCTGATCCTGCATATCCTGATAGAAGTTCACTTCGTCAATTTTCACAGGGAAACTAATATGGAGATTTTCATCCCCGGAGATCAGTTGTAAATACAATCCGAAGACTTGTCCTATATTATCCAAAAGAGAGCCTTTCCCGGCAGCTTTTTTGACGAAACAACGAAGTCCTTTTTGTGTAATTTCTTTTATTTCTATTATTCCATGATAACTAGGTCCGTGAAATAGTTTATCTTTATAAATTATCTCGCGGGTAGGAGGTTCCAACACACTCTCACCTAAATCAAGTTCCTGAAGATGCTCAGGAAGGGGTTCCGGATAGGAATCGCCTAATATGACTTCACTGCTGGCAAAACTTTTAATTTTCACCAAAATCTTATCTTCAGATATCCATCTTCCTTCAATTTTTTTATGGAATGGAACATGTACCGGCATCCATTGGAAAACACTGACAGGTCCCGCTTGTATTACTTTTTTGCTCAAGTCTTGTCTATGAGCCGCTTCAACCAGCAGTTCAAATGTCATAGTCATCGGAACAACCGGTCTCATATCTTCCAGAATTGTCCAATGTTCCGGTTGTTGTATCAGGGAATGATCTTTCAGATAAGGATGGTCTTCTACATCGATGTATAGGGGTTCTTCAAAAGAAAGACCTTTCCTTGTTACAGGTTTTTCGTCTTCGGGAACAGAAAAAGACTGCGGATAGGGTTCATAGGGCTGATTTGGGGCTGTTCCGTTATTGAATGTGTATGAACTGAAGGTTGTATCTGCAAATGTTTTTTTCTTTTGAACGATTTCGGAAAATTCTTTTTGCATGAAAATTAATTCCTTCATATTGTCATTCATTGCCTGAATAACAGGATGATTGGATTTGATGAACAACGAGTCCAAAGATTTTGATTCTGTTGGAGTTTCAACCTGTTTTTTTGACAGTTCTTTTAGTAAAGGAAATGTTTTTACAAGAGAAGAATCCACCGGAAATTCCATTTCGGGGGAAGATACCCGGGTATCTTCTTTTAATCCCAGAAAAGAAGTATTTATTTTTCTTCCTTCAATAAATAAAAGCGCTAGAACACGTCTTAGTTGCTCTAATGAATTCCTTGTCGATACGCATGCGGATATGGCTGCATATTCCCGATCTTTAAGAATGTCATCTATGAATCCTACCAGACTGCCTCCTCCTATCTGTATGAAAACCCGTGCATTTTCCTCAAGGTGTAATTTTTCTATTAACTCACGGAAACGAACCGTTTGAGTCATATGTTTTATGGTCAGTTCTCTGAACTCCTGAAAAGTAGAAGGATAAAGCTCCAAAGTAGTTGCCGACCATATCGGAATTTTATGTTTTTTAATATCAAGACATTCCAAAGCCTCATCTAAAAGATGAAGTTTACCTTTTATAAACGGAGAATGAAATCCGGATTGGAAAGCTAATACCTGATGGAAAATTTGTTCCGACTTTAAAACTTTTATTAAAGCGTCCTTTGCTACTCCCGTACCGCAGAGCAATGTCTGGTTGGGACAATTATCATTGGAAAGATAAAGATCCGGGATTTTATTCAATATAGGAGTTATTTTTTCTTTTCCGGCTCCCACTGCGATGAAATGTATATCCTCCATTTGAAAATCTTCAAAATTCAAGGATTCCAACAAGGCTTTTATTGTGGTGCTTGAGGTCAGATCTCCCGATTTTAAAGCAAACCATTCCCCTAAACTGTGACCGGCATTCATATCCGGAATTACACCCAGTTTTTTCAATGAGTTATCTATAACTTCTCCCTGATTATATTGTCTGGAAGCTGTGTTAAGCAACAGATGCTTTTCCGTAATTCCTTCAGGAATGACATATCCGAAATACTTGGCAACACTTTCAATTTCAGCGCCTGCAGCAGGGTCTAATCCGGGAAAAACAAAAACCAGTTTTCCATTGTCTTTTAATAAAGGGGCATTAGAGAACCAGATGTCTTGCCTTCCTCTCCATGGCTTATCTTTTGCAATAAGTTTTTTTGCTTTTTCTATTCGTTCTGAAGTAGGGTTGAAAAGAACTAAACGATACTTCCCTTTCAAATCGGAAATAGAAAAATTTCTTTTATCTAAGGCTTCCAATAAGGCATCTTTGGAAGATGCCGATATTGCGATGACTTCTTCTTCAAAAACAGGAGGTTGAACTTTGTTCCCTCCGTCAGAGGCTTGTAAAACGGCATGGGCGTTAATTCCCCCAAAGCCAAAAGCATTAATTCCCGCTACAAGAGGAGTTTCCTTCTCATTCCAATTTATGGTTTTCCGCACAGGTGAAAAAGGAGATTCCTGAATTAGTTTAAGGGGTTTTTCACAGTGTAAGGTAGCCGGGATCTGCCGGTTATATAAGGATAAAGCCGTTTTGATCAATCCGGCAATTCCGGAAGTGGAAAGGGTGTGTCCTATGTTAGGCTTTACCGTACCCAGCAAAACTTTTTGATCGTTGGAATTATCTTTAAAAAGTTGATACAACGTGTCTAATTCCGTTTCGTCTTCTTTTTTGACAGCAATTCCGTTTGCCTCTATGTAGCCAATATCCGAAGCTTTCACGTTTGCTTTTTCCCAAGCTTCCAGAATAGCTTTCTTTTGACCCTTACCTGTTTCCGTTCCGGAAGAGCTTATTCCGACACCTTTGATAATGGCATAAATTTTATCATTATCAAAAAGAGCGTCTTCTAATCTCCTGAGGACTACAAAACCGGCGCCTTCTCCTAATAAAAATCCGTCAGCATCTTCGCTGAACGGACGTATTTGTTGCTCCTGAGATAGCATTCCGGATTGTGAAAAGATGCTCCAACAAAGTGAATTCTGGCTAAAATGAATGCCTCCGGCAATAGCCACATCTGCCCTGTCATTTAATAATTCCTGTATGGAATGTTCCACGGCGATCAGAGAACTGGCACAAGAAGCATCAATGGTATAAGCCGCTCCTTCGATATTTAACTTACCTGCTATAATATCGGTGATAGACTTGGGCGCCTTTTCCAAAGAGGTTTTGGTCTGATCGGCTCCTTTGTCTTTTTGAAAAGCTTCCTTTACTTTTTCAATATCTTTATCCGAGAGATTCGGAAGGGCATTTTTCAATGCCTGAGTTATTTGTTCTCCGGTATGTATTATATCTATAAGACGAAGATCGTTAGCTCCGATGTAATTTTCTTTTCCGATAATTACGGAAGTCTTTTTGAGAGATCTGTTTCTTTCGAAAACGGAAGCATCTTCCAGCGCCTGATAAACCAATTTGAGGGCTAGTAAGTGAACGGGATCCAGTTCTTTCGCCTCCTGAGGAGATATTTCAAGTAGTTCAGGATTAACGGTTATGGTTGAAGTAAATCCTCCTTTATGACAACAAAAACGGTCTATTTTCTTTATCTCATCTCTAAAATAAAGGGAATCTATTCTGTTTTTTGGAACATCTGTAATAGAATCAATACCTTTTACCAAATTATCCCAGAAATCACCAATGTTATCAGCTCCCGGTAAGAAACAAGACATCCCTACAATTGCAATATCTGTATTTTTCATAATTTAAAATCAAATTCCGAAAAATTGTTTCACTCCGCTATCGTCTCCTCCCATGATTAAAACCTGATGGTCTTTCCCGAATTTTAATTCATTTATGAACTCACGAGCACCTTGTTTTAACGGAATAAGAGCAATTCCTCGTTTAACATATTCACTTTCCAATGCACTTGATACCATTCCGGCGCCTTTCCACGGACCCCAGTTAATGGTTAATATTCGGGTTTCCGTCTTTCCGTTCAGCACCTGAGCGGTTAAATCCAGTACGCTGTTTGCCGCGGCATAATCGGATTGTCCTCTGCTTCCGTATACCGAAGCAATACTACTGAAAAGAACCACAAACCTGACATCCGGACGAAGTTCTTCCAATATAACGTGCAACGGATTTATTTTTGTCGAATATACCTGTTCGAAAGCGTCTATGGTTTTATGGACAAATAATTTGTCTACCAATAGACCGGCGGCATGAATAAATCCGTCAATTTTCCCGTATTGTTTATAGGTATCTTTGATGAACTTTCTCAGATTTTCTTCGTCCGTTACATCCAGAGATACATAGGTAACCTTGGAACCGGAACGTTCAATATTGGAAATCGTATTGATGATGTGATTGGTTTTGTCTATTTTCTGAACTTTTTTCTCAATTTCAGAAAGGTTCTTCATATGTTCTTCACTGATCAGATATTTACGCATTGCGCTTCTATCTTTTAGTGAAAGATATTTATAGTCTTCTTCCGTAGGCTTTGCAGAACGTCCTACAAGAATGTAATGGCAGGGATATTCTGCGGATAACTGAGTTACCAGCTCAGCCGTGATTCCCTGAGCTCCTCCCAGAACCACCACCACGGAATCCTTAGTCAGGCTTATATTCGAATGTCCGTTAAGGGTAATCGTTTCCGGCACCAGGTTATAACGAAAACGTTCGGAACCTTTATACACCACTTCTATGGAAATATCGGCAGTTTGCAACTCATTCAAAACAATTTGAGACAATTGTTCCACTTCAAATACGGAATGTGAAACTATGGCTCTGCAATTTATTCTTGAATATTCACGAGCAAGACTTTTTACCAGCCCTGAAAATCCCTGTATCTTTCTTATTCCTCCCGTGATGACTTCTTTTCCCTCTAAACTCCCCACGATGTCACCGAAGAAATAGATCCATTTTACTCGATCCGTATCTGCCTGCTTGATCATTGTGAAGGCTTCTTTTATGGTATATTGTTTAGGCGACTCGGAAGCATCTAAAATCAGTAATCCGTCATACGAAGAAAAATCGGTTTCATTTCCTGAAATTATATCTACTTCAGCACCTTCGGCTTCCAATGTTTTTTTTATGGCTTCGGCCAACTTCCCATCATTTGTAAGAGCGAAACGTTTTCCGCTTATGGATAGTTTTTCCGATGAGCGGATGGGATAGCTTTCCAGTTCGAAAAGGGTACGGAAAAGAGGTTCTTCCTTCTTTTCAACTGCTAAACTTCCTTCTAAATCGGATATCAATTCGGGATCAAGAGAGAAAGCCTCTATTGCCGCGGATTTTGCATGATTTTCTGTTTTAGGGGCAGGTTTGGACTGGTTGGAATTTCCGTTGGTCACTTCTTCAATCCAGCTGATAACACCATTAAGGGTTTTGATAGAAGCCATTTTTTCAATAGCTCCCTCAGATTCTTCAAAATCAATAGGAATATTTAATTTTTCCCGTAAGACCCCTATGATTTCCATTCTTTTTATGGAGTCTATACTTAAATCCGCTTCCAAGTCCAGATCCAGTTCCAACATCTCTATCGGATAACCGGTTTTTTCACTAACGGTTTCTAATAAAGAGGTTTTGATTTCTTCTATGGAAAGCACACTGTTTTGAGGAGCCGGAGCAGCCGCAACCGAAGTATCGGATTCGGAGATCACCGGATTAGCAATATCTTTAACCATTTTCGCGGCTTGTTTGGAATTTGCCAATTCTTCAATCCAGTTGATAAAGCCATTAAGCGTTTTGATGGAAGCTATTTTCTCAATGGCATCTTCAGACTCTTCAAAGTCAATGGTGATATCCAACTTATCTTTTAGGGTTCCTATGATCTCCATTCTTTTAATGGAATCTATACTTAAATCTGCTTCCAAATCCAGATCCAGTTCTAACATCTCCATCGGATAACCGGTTTTTTCACTAACGATTCCCAGTAGAGTTTCTTTTATTGCTTCTACGGATAACCCAGGAGCTGATGTTGTTTGCTGGACGGGTTGTGGAACAGCCGTCGGACTCTGTATGGTTTGTTGTTGAGTGTTTACCTGTAGATTTCTTCGGGCAGGAACTTCATGAGCCGGGACTTCAATGGTTGTATTTCGGGTCTGCGGCGCTGCAATAGCAGTAGCCGGATTCTGACCAAGATAAGTCAGCATGACGTCTCTTTGGTTTTGAATCAGGTTTTTCATATTATCCAGATATTCCAATATCGCATGATCAGACTGAGTGAGATTTCCATTGTGGTTTTCGGAAGAAGTTCCGGTTTTAAGTAAGTTCATAGGTTTTGTTATTGGCAAAGCCCCGTGTGGAGGAAGTATTCCGGTTATAGGAATGGCATAATGCCCGTCAATCACCCAATTGGTAAGTTTCTTTTTATATTGTTCGGGAGCGTCAATGTTTATTACGGAAACATTTCTTCCTTCAAATAATTTTTTAATATTTATGTTTCTTCCTGTCGCTATATATTTAGCTATGGCATTAAGCAGAAAACTTGTTCCTTCTTTTTCTCTCTCTTCGGTCTGGATGGTGGTAATATCATCCGTATCCAATATGGACTGAACGAGGTTGAGTAATACTCTTCCCGGACCGGTTTCGATGAATATCCGTGCTCCGTCGGCATACATATTATCCACTTCTTTACTGAAAAATACGGGTTTTACTAAATGTTCCGCAAGACGTTTTTTGATTTCGTTTGCTTTTGACGGGTAGATTTCAGCTGTTGTATTTGACCATACAGGAAGTGTGGGAGCGTTGAATTTAACGCTTTTCAACTCTTCTGCGTACAGTTCTTTTGAACGGCTTAACAAAGGACTGTGGAATGCGCAGTCAACAACAAGCTCTCTATAAACGATATTCTGCTGTCCTAATTTTTTTATAAACTCGGTCATAGCGGCCGTAGAACCTGCAAGTACGGTTTGCTTATGAGAATTAAAGTTTACCGCCCATATATCTTTTTCTCCTGCCAGTATGGAATTTAATTCCGTATCCGGAAGATTAACGGCGATCATCTTTCCCTTATCATCTCCTACAGCTTCCAGAATTGCATCTGCCCTTTTTCTGCTTAAAGGAACGAGTTCTTCCGGTTCAAAAACACCTGCAAAACACAAAGCAGGGAGTTCCCCGTAGCTATGTCCTGCAACCATATCCGGTTCTATTCCCAAAGAGCGAAGGAAATCAGCTATAGCAAAGTCAACTATACCCAGAGAAGGCTGAGCGTTCTGAGTCGCTCTCAGTGCCTTTTGTTGTTGTACCTTACTTTCGTCATCAAAAACAGCATGAGGGAGGAGAATATTTTCGTATTCCTTATTCTGAACTAATAACTTCCTCATGGAAGGAAATGCAACAAAAAGTTCACGAGCCATATCAATTCTTTGGCTTCCCTGCCCTGAGAATAAAAAGGCTACTTTTCCTTCTTTCGGATCTCTGATATAAATACCTTCTCCTTCTTTATCGGCAAGCACGGCATCTATTTTATCCTCCAGTTCTTTTACGTCTCCTGCAATTATGGAAATTTGAACTTCTTTTTCATTGTACAGAGCCAGGCTGTAGGCTATGTTTTTTATGCTAAAAGAATTATTTATAGCTAAAAGATTTTTAACTTTTAGCGCTATTTGCTTAGCTTCGTTCGGGTTATCTCCTTTAAACACAAATAGTTCTGACGGCAACAGATTCATAGTGCTCAAAAAAGGAATTTCCGGCTGGTAATTTTCCATTACCACATGGAAGTTTGTTCCACCAAAACCGAAAGCACTCACCCCGACAATTCTTTTTTCACTTCCCCAGATAGTCGCTTTTGTGTTAAATACAAAAGGACTGGTTTCTTTCTTGTAGGAAGAAGTAGGAGTAGATAATTTAATGATCGGAGGTTTAATACCGTAATAGGTGGATAGAACTGCCTTTATCACTCCGGATACACCGGCAGCACATTTCGCATGCCCGATTTGAGATTTTACGGAACTTAAACAGGTTTGTCCCGTTACAGCTCCGGATTCTAAAAACATATCCGTTAATGCATTTAGTTCCGTTTTGTCGCCAACAGCCGTTCCGGTACCGTGTGCTTCTATTAATTCCACTTCAGAAGGTAAAGTTCCGGAATTTTTATAGGCTCTTTGTAAAGCTCTCATCTGCCCCTTCTTATTAGGTGCGGTCATTCCGAGGCTTTTACCGTCGCTACTGCCTCCGGAACCTCTGATCACAGCGTATATTCTGTCTCCGTCCCGTTCGGCATCTTCCAGTCTTTTTAAAACGATCATTCCTATTCCTTCCCCTAACGTGATACCGTCGGCAGAAGCATCGAAAGAAGCGCATCTGCCTTGTCTGGAAAGCGCATAAGTTGACGAGAACATTAAAAAGTCGTATAATCCGTTATGTAAGTCGGATCCTCCGAAAATGACAATATCGGATCGTTTATTTTGTAATTCCTGACAGGCAATATCCATTGCTGCCAAAGAGGAGGCACATGCTGCGTCAACAGTATAGTTACGTCCTCCCAGATTCAGCCGGTTAGCGATTCTTCCGGCAACAACATTTGACAGGATGCCCGGAAACGAATCTTCATTTAGTATCGGCAAAGCATCTTTTAGTTCTTTAGGCAGTTCTCCGAATACCTGTTTTCCATATCCACGGAAACCATAACCAAAAGCTAATTCCGTAGACCCTTCTACTCCTACAACGACGGAGGTATTTTCTCCATCAAAAGTTTTCATATCATAACCGGCGTCTTCCAAAGCCCGTTTGGCTACTAAAAGGCTTAATAATTGTACGGGTTCTATAGAGGCAAGTGACTGCGGCGGAATACCAAATTCCAACGGGTCAAAGTCAATAGCGGGGATAAAGCCTCCCCATTTCGAATATACATAATCGGTATCTCTTGTATTCGGATTAAAAAACAGCTCTTTATTCCATCGGGTATCGGGAACTTCCGTTACACAATCTTTTCCCATTAGGATATTTCTCCAATATTCTTCTAATGATCTCGATTGGGGAAATATACCTGCCATTCCGACAATAGCCAGCTTTGGAGCGGTTTCTTTTATGGTCGGTGCCGGAATTTTTTCCAATTGGGAAATCAGCTTGTTGTTATCGACTGCAACCCGGGTATGTAGTTCTTTGATGGTTGTGGCTTCATTTCGTAATGCCGCAACCTGTCCGATCATGTATACCCCTTTTTCTATCTGCTCTTCTTTTTCCAGTTTGACAAGCTCTTTGCCCCGTCTTTCTATTCCTTTTGCCGCAATTCTCTGCCGCCCCATATTCATTTCCTCCAGTTTCATCCACACTTCTTTAGAATCCAGTCCTTCGGAGAACAATCGTTCTTTTTCCCGGCTGAAATAGTCCGTGAAAGGAGTGGGTAAAGCTCTTGTTTCCTGTCCCGGAGCGGATTCTAATAGAACTGTTTTATTGTGAGAAATAGATAGTTTTTGATATTCATCAGAGATGGCTCCTGTTTCAACGGCTTCTTCGGTAAATAAATAAGAAGTCCCCATCAGAACCCCTATTTTCGCCCCTTTAGCGGCTAAGGTCGCGGACATAATAGAGGTGAACGCAGAGGAAAAGGCATCGTGAATGCCTCCGGCAAAGAATACACGTAAGGAGGTAAGGTTATCTTCTTTTAATAAGCGGCTTATTTGTTTTTCCCATAAAACCATGCTGGAAAGAGGTCCTACATGTCCTCCGCTTTCTCGTCCTTCGAAAATAAAGTCTTTAGCTCCTTCTTTTAAAAACATATCCAGCAAGGCAACGGAAGGAACGTGCAAGAATACTTTAATTCCTTCTTTTTCGTAGGGTTTAGCCTGAGAAGGACGACCTCCGGCAATAAGTAGTACGGGAGGTTTGTTTTCCAAAATATGTTTCATTTGTTCCTCACGTAATTGTGCCGGAGCAAATCCTAAAATTCCTACTCCCCAAGGTTTTTCTTTCAGGAGCTCTCGTGTTCCTGACAGGGTATCTTTTGCTGCTTTTCCTATCATAAGGCTCAAAGCAATAAACGGCAGCCCTCCTTCATCGGTGACTTTTTCCGCAAATTCGGGAATATCGCTGACTCTCGCCATCGGACCTTGTGCGATAGGATATTTTAATCCCAGATCTTTGGCTAAAGGACTGTTTTCTCCTATTGTATTCAAAGACCGGGCTTGCTGTAAGTGTCCGTATGCTGCTTCATGGAAAGCATATACTAAATTTTCCAGATTCTTATACCGTTCTACAAAATCTATTGACAGGGATATATCCTGCCCCACGGGAATAATATTTTTAGAGAGGTCTAATCCTCCCATGAAAGGAACTATATCTTCGTATTTGGCCTGAGCAGGCAGAACGGGTGAATTTTTCCTTAATAAAAATCGGAAATTGTCAACTAAAACGGTTTCACTTCCACTTAGTTTATTTAAAATGTTTTTGAGTTCTTTAGGTATATTGCATTCAGGGAACAGAGCTACCTGACTGTCAAAGATAATGCCTTGAGCTCCCATTGCCAGTGCGGCAGCGGAAGTATGTATTCCCATTCCTCCCTGAAGATAAATCTCGGTTTTCAGTTGGGGATATTTATTTTTTATGCCTTGAAAAAAGACAAAAGAAGACTCGTAAGCTACCTTTCCGGCACCTTCATTCCCTTTTAAAACAATAGCTTTTGCCCCTTGATTGACGGCGTCTTCAGCTTCCTGAAAAGAATGAACCTGATGGTAAACTTTTATACCTTTTTTAACAGGAAAGGTATAACCATAGGGTAAAAATACTTTGGTGACGTTTTCGGGGAGTTTAATGTCTGTCATTGACTCTGAAGCGAAACATACTCCAAAAGATTCTTTTGTTTTTTCCGTTAAGTTTTTCAGGTTCTGTACCGCTTCGTTTTTATCCCTTCCCAAGTGTACTATTGGGAAAGCTCCCGCTTCTATTGTTTTTAAAGCTAAACCTACGTCTGTCAATTCAAAAGGCGAAAGAACAAATAATTTTTTTTCTTTTGACATAATTTAAAATACTCTTAGATCTATTGTAAAATGTTATTAATTATGAAAAAACAATGGCTGATACTGCTATCTAATATCTAACCGCAATAAAAATGAACACCCCTAATTGAATGAGCTCACACCACTGACTAGGTGCAAATGTATATAAAAAATAACAACTAAATAAACAAAAATTATTTTTTCAAAAAAATAAATGTACCGTAAGGTATTGACTTTGTCTAAATTGAAGTAAAACATGAGCTAAAAGAGGTTGATTATCATATACTTTTTTCAATATTTATAAAAAATATTTTTTATAAGCCTAAACTTTATAAAATTTTAATTATTTCCTTTTTTTTTAATTCTTTGCAAAAGTTTTCTGCATCTAAAAAAAATTATTTCGATTCTGTATTTTAAACCCATGGACAATAAATTTGACTATATATTTGATATCTAGCACAAAATACGTCAATTAGTGATTATTTATACTGATTTTATTCGGTTTTTAAATTATTTATCGGAACTCAGGTGTTTTTTGTCACATATCTCTTAAATTGGCGTATTTGGAGAAAAAATATTACTGAGGTTAAAAGAGTGGATACGGAATCGGATATGGGAACAGAATACCAAATGCCATCTAAACCAAAATAACCGGGGAGTATATACAACATAGGAACAAGGGTAACAAATTGGCGGATCATACTCAGAAAGAATGCATGTACTGCTTTTCCTATGCATTGAAAAAAGCCGGAAACAACCATTTGAAATCCACTTAAAGGAAGTGTAATGGTCATAATTCGTATAGCCCAGGTTGCCTCCTTGGCAAGAACAGGGGAGGGATTAAACGGCTGAATAATCAGATGGGGGAGAAAAAAACCGAAAACCAATCCTACGGCACCTACAGAGACTCCCACTTTAAGAGTATAATTGAGAGTTTTTTTCACCCGATCTATTTTTTTCGCTCCGAAATTATACCCTACAATGGGCTGCATACCTTGGGTAAGCCCTACCAATATCATAATGATAACCATTATCAGGCGGTTAGCTATGGCGTATGCTTCTATTGCCGTGCTTCCTCCATACTCGTTGAGGCGGTTATTGACAAAGAAAACGACAATGGCAGCGGTAATCAGCATGAAAAAAGGAGCAAAGCCTATATTTATGATAGACCATGTGACCTTAGACTCTAATTTTAACTTACTCCATTGTAATAAAATCGTGCTTTTTTTATTTAAGAAATGTTCAACCATTATGCAGGATGCTATAAACATAGACAGGTTGGAAGCCATTGCTGCGCCTTTCATTCCCCACTCCAAAATGAATATGAAAAAAGGAGCCAGAACAATATTGGCGGAAACTCCTATCAGCATGATATACATGGATTTTTTAGGATAACCGGATGCCCGCATAACACTGCTAAGGGCAAAATTAACCGTTAAAAGAAAGTTTCCGGGTAAATAATAATATAAAAATTCTTTGGCGAAAGGAAAGGTTTCCGGTGTGGCTCCTACGGATAAAAGGATGTAATCCGTAAAGATATAAGCGATCACAACAATGATCAGGGTAAGAAGACATGCCAATGAAACGGAATTTCCCAATACTTTTTCAACGGATTCTTTATCCTTTTGCCCTAAATAAATGGAAGTGCGTGTAGCCGCCCCTGCTCCGACCAACATACCTATTCCTGAAATAAAGGTCATGACAGGGAGAAGAACTCCCAAACCTCCGATAGCATGGTCTCCCAAACCGGGACCATGTCCGATGTAAATACTGTCAATAATGTTATACAAAGCGATTACTACAGTTCCTATGATCGAAGGAATAGCGTATTTCCAAAGGAGCTTTCCGGGTTCCCGGGTTTCCAACTCTTCCGTATTTTGCGTTTTCTGTACAATTTCCATGCAATAAGAATAAGATCCACTATAATTTTTTAAAAAAAAGCCCTTCCCAGATACTACTATCCGGTCAGACCTATGAATTAATCCTGAGCTTAACGATAGGAGGAAAATCAGTTCTTCACCAACAAACGGAATCCTTCTCCGTGAATGTTAACGATTTCTACATTTTCGTCATCCTTTAATAATTTTCGTATCTTGGCAATATAGACATCCATGCTTCTCGAAGTAAAGTAATTGTCCTTATGCCATATTTTAAGAAGCGCTTCTTCTCTCGGCATTAAATCATTTTTATACTTACACAAAAGTTTGAGGAGCTCATTTTCTTTTGGAGATAATTTATATGTGACATCATTCACTTCCAGATCTCTCAATTTGGGACTGAATTTAAAATTGGAAAATTCATAGACATCTTTGTCCTCATGGTTATTATTAGTATTGTTTGAATTTCTTTGCAGGATGGCATTGATCTTATAAAGCAACACCTCGGAATCAAAAGGTTTGGTAATATAATCATTAGCCCCTAATTTGTATCCGGTCAAAATATCTTCACGCATATTCTTAGCCGTTAAAAATATAATGGGAACATCCGGATTTATGTCTATGATCTCTTTAGCAAAGGTAAATCCGTCTTTTTTAGGCATCATGACATCGGAGATGCAGATGTCAAAAGTATCTGATTTAAACTTCTCCACACCGTCTTCCCCATTTACGGCAAGAGTGACGTTGTAATCGTTGAGCGAAAGATAATCTTTTAATACAGCCCCGAAACTTGGGTCATCTTCTACTAATAATAATTTTATTTTCTTATTCATGACGTTTTTGATTTTAGAGGGATTCGTATAATAAAAGTAGTACCGTTATGTAACTTGCTTACAACTTTGATATTACCGCCGTGTAAGTTAATAATATTTTTAACATAAGTCAAACCCAATCCATGACCTTTGACATTGTGTATATTTCCGGTTTCTTCTCTATAAAATTTTTCAAATATTTTCTTTATCACATTTTCCGGCATTCCTTTCCCTTTATCGGAAATTTCCACTACATAATCATTCTTATCGTTATATGTTCTGACGGAAATTTCAGGTTTATCGGGAGAGTATTTGTTGGCATTATCCAGAATGTTTACAAAAGCATTGGTAAGATGGAATCCGTCCGCGTTTGCAGTATGTTTTTCAGCCGTATAATTTTCCTTAATGGTTCCCCCTCGCTGTTCTACCTGTATGCGGACTGTTTTGACACTGTTCTTTAGAACCTCACGCATGTTGGTTTCTTTCCGGATAAGCTCAAGGGCATTTCTTTCCAGTTTAGACATTCTTAAAACCATTTCCACCTGTTTTTTCATTCGATCATTTTCCTGTTTGATCAAAGAGGTATAATATTTTATCTTTTCAGGATCGGCTTGTATCTTATCTGAGTTCAGGGTATCCGTAGCTATGTTTATGGTTGCAAGAGGAGTCTTAAATTCATGGGACATGTTATTTATAAAATCTGTTTTTATCTCCGAGATTTTTTTCTGTTGAGACATGTAGTAGATAGAAGCGATGTAAATAGCTATAATTACCAAAGTGGAAGCGATGGTCACCCCTATGGCTCCGAAAATAGGATTTAAGACCGAATATTGTTTAGAAGGAAAATAAACGGAAAGATAATATTGTGTATTGTCTTTTCCATCCGAGAACAAGATCACATTATAATGATGTCTGGGAGAGTCGCCTATTCCGAAATCCTTACTATGTACTTTGGTTAATTTGAGTTTATTGTTAAGAACTCCATATTTAAACTCCGTATCAATATTTTGTTTTTTGAGCTCCCGGCTTACTATGGAATCGATCAATTTTGTATTTACTCTTGATTCCAGACTCATTTGATTGACACTCAGTCTGGCAAATTCATCAAGGGTGAATTTCGGACTTACAAAGCTGTTCTCAATATTTTCCTCAATAGGTTTAAAATTCTGATCGTTGGAATCTTTTTTTATTTTTAGAACTCCTTCATCCGTAAGAAGATTGGTTATTTTCAGGGTGTCTTTTTGAGAAAAAGGAATGGCCAAAGGTTTTCTGTTTACAATAACCTTTTTATACACGATATATTTCACAGATTGAGAGTCTATCACACTCATTGCTGTCTGAACGATGCTCGAATCCTTTTGACTATTTATATCCCGATAAAAATTGGTAAAAGGTTTATAAAATTTATTGATCTCAAAAGTATTGATCTTTTGGGCAGAACTATTCAAAGCCTTATAAACACGCGACGAAAAGTCCTGTTCTCCGGAATCAATAGCCTGCTTGAGCCAAAAAATCTGTACCCCTATGAATATTATCAGGGATATGGTCATCAATCCGGATAAAATAGGAATAAAACGTTCCTTCATTCTACAAAAATAATCATTTTAAAAACGAAAAAAGGGGATTTTTATTTTATTTAGGTTTATATTTTTATTTTGTCACACAAAAGTATTTGTATTTTATAAATCAAAATTTTAATCTGTACGTTTATTTGAAAATAACTAAATTTGTCTGCCAATAATTACATTATGCACGAAGAAGAGAAAAAACCGTTGAATTTTTTAGAACAGATAATAGAAGACGACCTTGCTAATGGATTTCCAAGAAGTGACCTGCGATTCCGTTTTCCTCCGGAGCCTAATGGATATTTACACATAGGTCATACCAAGGCTATATGGATAAATTTCGGACTGGGAGAACGATATAATGCTCCCGTCAACTTACGTTTTGACGACACCAATCCGGCAAAAGAAGAGCAGGAATATGTAAATGCTATAAAAAAAGATGTAGAATGGTTAGGGTACCATTGGGACAAAGAATGCTACGCGTCCGATTATTTTCAACAATTGTACGAATGGGCTGAAAAATTGGTTCAGGAAGGAAAAGCATATGTAGACGACCAAACCTCGGAAGAGATCAACGAACAAAAAAAGACCCCTTTTGAAGAAGGAGTGGAAAGTCCTTACCGAAACAGAAGCGTGGAAGAAAATCTGTATTTGTTACGAAAAATGAAAGCGGGAGAATTTGAAGAAGGAACCCATGTGCTTCGGGCAAAAATTGACATGAGATCTCCCAATATGAACATGAGAGATCCGGTCATGTACCGCATTTTGAAAAAACACCATCAACGTACGGGAGACGAATGGTGCATTTATCCCCTATACGACTGGACACACGGAGAATCCGATTATATAGAGCAGGTATCTCATTCCCTTTGCTCTCTGGAATTTGAAAATCACCGCCCTTTATACGAATGGTTTTTGGATCAGGTTTATACAGGAAATGTTAAAAGTAAACAACGGGAATTCGCCCGGCTGAATCTGAGTTATACCATTACCAGCAAGAGAAAATTACTCCGGCTGGTCGAAGGCAGATATGTTTCCGGATGGGATGATCCCCGCATGCCGACAATCTCAGGAATGAGAAGAAGAGGCTATACTCCGGAAGCAATCCGGAATTTTATGGACAGGGTCGGAGTAGCCAAAAGAGACAACATTATAGACGTTGCTCTATTAGAATTCACCGTTCGGGATCATTTAAATAAAATAGCCCCCAGAGTAATGGCTGTCATTAATCCCGTAAAAGTGATCATCACCAACTATCCGGAAAACAAAGAAGAAAAAGTTATCATAGAGAATAACCCCGAAGATAAGGACGCAGGAGAAAGAGAAGTTCCCTTTTCAAGAGAAATCTATATAGAAAGAGAAGATTTTATGGAAGAAGCTCCCAAGAAATTTTTCCGTTTGACTATCGGCGGAGAAGTACGCTTAAAAGGAGCCTATGTAATCAGAGCGGAATCCGTAGAAAAGGATGCCGAGGGAACCATCACAACCATTTATTGCACCTATGATGAAGAAAGCCGCAGCGGAAGCGGAACAGAAGCCAGCATGAGAAAGGTGAAAGGAACCCTGCACTGGGTTTCCGTGAAACATGCATTACCGATAGAAGTACGAATATACGACCGATTGTTTAAAGAAGAATCTCCGGACACCAAAGAAGGAGATTTCCTTGATTTTTTAAATCCGGATTCATTAAAAATTATTCAAGGATATGCCGAACCCGGTCTAATTGGCACAAAAGTTGGGGATAAATATCAATTCCAAAGATTGGGATATTTTACGGTAGACGACGACTCTACCGAAGGTATGTTGGTTTTTAACCGAACCGTAACTTTAAAAGATACCTGGGCAAAAGTAATCAACAACAAATAACATAAATAACAAAGATCGATTAATGAGAAAGATAATTCCAACAATTGTTTTTGTTTTTCTTTCTTTTTGGGGAGAAGCTCAGGAGATAAAAACTCCGGCAGCGAGTCTCAAATCAAAAGCAGAACAAATGGTAGGTTTGACGGATGTAGAATATGTATATTCCCGTCCTAACAAAAAAGGAAGAGTGATCTTCGGGGGATTAGTTCCCTACGGACAAATATGGAGAACCGGAGCAAATGAAAACACCACAATCCGGTTTGGAGACGATGTGGAAATTGACGGAAAAACCATTCCCAAAGGGAAATACGCCCTGTATACCATTCCTCAGCAAGATAAATGGGACATTATTTTATATTCCGATTCCGAAAACTGGGGCGTCCCGGAAAAATGGGACGAAAGTAAGGTGGTTTTACGAAGTACAAAACCTGTTAAAAAACTGACCGACACAATAGAATCGTTCACTATCGGGATTAACAATCTTTCGGCCAATTCCGCCCAGTTACAATTCATCTGGGATCAAACACTGGTGGAGATGAAATTTAACGTGCCTACACAGAAACTAGCGAATGCAAGCATTGAAGGAATTTTATCAAATCCGAATGCCGATGCAAACGCTTACTATGCTTCTGCAAACTATTACCTGCAATCCAACGGAGATATGAAAAAAGCATTGAACTGGATAAACCGCGCGATAGATCTGAAACAAGGAGACCCTCCCTATTGGTATTTCCGTGTAAAATCTCAAATTCAGGCAAAATTGGGAGACCTGAAAGGCGCCATAGATTCCGCAGAAAAATCATTGGAGAAAGCACAAAAAGAAGGGAATAAAGAGTATATTAAATTAAATACGGAAGCCATTAAAGAATGGAAGAAAGTATTATAATTTTAACCGGAAATTAGAAAAAGGCGGTAGAGGACTCTCTGCCGCATTTTTTATATCGGTAAACCCAATACAAATTCAGAAAAATTACCCGTATATTTGAGAGCCTGTTTAAATTTTATTCAAATATTTATTTTGCATTCTTTTTAAGCTCTTTTGAGCGTCTTTTTCACTTTTTCTTCTTGATTTAGCCCGCTAAATCTTCAAATAAAAAGCAAAAAATCCATCTCAAAAATAGCAATAAATATAATCGCAATAAAATTTAAACAGGCTCTTAAAAAGGTCGGATAATTGTTTATTTTCAACAAAAAATAATACGTGAAGAAATTTCCTATCCATAAGGAAGCTGTTCTGGTTCCTGTCTTGTTAATCGGTGTAATCTGGCTTGTGTTTCTTATTCAGGCTTTTATCGGATTACGGGAATGTTACGGTATTGTACCTCTCAGTTTCAAAGGGTTGAGGGGAATCGTTCTAGCTCCTCTGTTTCATGGAAATTTACAGCACATTATAAATAATACGGTACCTCTTTTCGTTCTTACCTTTCTGTCTTTCCAATTTTATGAAAAGTTAGCCTATTTTGTATTGGTTAACGGCTGGTTAGCCTCCGGATTCGTGGTTTGGATGCTCCCCGATTTTGCCTTTATGAATTCTTCCGTTTTGTCCTGCCATATCGGAGCAAGCGGGATTATCTATGTTCTGGCATTTTTTTTGTTTTTTAGTGGCATTTTCAGAAAAGAAAAAAACCTGATGGCTATTTCTCTGGTCGTTGTCTTTTTATATGGAGGAATTGTCTGGGGGATGTTTCCGAGAGAAATTTTCGGAATTCCCGAAGACAACCGTGTTTCATGGGAAAGTCATCTCTCAGGCGGAACAACCGGATTTATACTGGCATTTATGCTGAGAAAGCTCGGACGGCAAAAAGAGAAAGTCCGTTGGGAAAAAGAAGGATACGATACCTCTGAAGACGAAGAACTCTGGGAACGATATAAGAACGAGTTTCCGGAAAATTTTCATGAGGAAAAAACGGGAGATGAGAAAAAGGACGATACAAAAAAGAGAATCAACTACATCTACGAATATAAAGAAAAAGGAGAAAGTTCTTCCGGAAAAGAAAATTTATAAATCAAACACAGAAGGACGTTTGGTAATGATGCTGTCCTTTATCCACAAAAAAAAAGCTCCGGTAAGATACAGGGCAAATATTCCCCCTAAAGTCACAAATGATAAATAAATAAACAACAACCGCAGCTTAGAAGCCCGCACTCCAAATTTTTCCGAAACCCGGGAAATAACTTCAAAACCATTAGCCTCCAAAACCGTTCGTATTCTTTCTATCATAGAATAACCATAATTTACACTACAAATATACGGAAATATCCGCATGCCCCTGGAAAGGTTATAAAAAACAGAGACTGCCCGGGAAAAACCCGGGCAGTCTCTTGAAATAAATCAGTTTATCATTAAAAGGTTATCTCTTCAAAATCAACTTTACAGACTTGGTAAAATGATTGGTCTTTAACTGTAAAATATACACCCCGTTACTGATCTCCGAAGGAAGAGTAAAGGTTATTTTCTGTTCCCCCTGAGTGATTGCATATTTTTTTGTGAAAGTTAACTTTCCGGTCAAATCATAAATATTCAGGGAAGCTGCCGCATCATTTGAATCCGAATGAACGAATAAATTTCCGCTTGCCTCTGTCAATGGGTTTGGAGAGACATAGATCCGGTTTTTGTCTTTTACCGCTCCCGCAGGAAGATTTTCTTCTACAGCCAATCCTCCTTCTTCTCGATTTACTTCTATTATTTGTGAGTATAGTATTTTATCTTCCGTGTTATATAAAGTTAACTTATAAAATACTTTTTTCCCGGTCGGGTTATCCGTGTATGAATAACTAACAGGATCGTGAGATATTCCCTTTGCCTGCTGCTGGTTGATTTCTACAAAATTCTGATCATTATCTTCACTTCTCTCTAATACAAATTTTTTAGTCTGATATTCGTTATAGGTATTCCATTTTACAATGACTGATCCGTCGTCTTCACATTCTGCATAAAAATCAGTCACTATGGTGCTTGACAACACAGGATTCTCCACCACTTCCAAAATAAGTTCCGCTTTTAACGAATTTATACTCGCCGTTAAAGTAGCCTTTCCTTTAGCTAAACCTTTAACAGTTTCATTATCTATCTGCTCTAAAATACTCGTATCTGAAATAGTATATTTAATTCCCTCCATATCATTGATACGACGCTCTACTCCATCGCTGAACGTTCCCAGTAAGTCATAATGATATGTAGTTTGTTCTGATACGGAACCACTTTCCTCAGTAAATCTTATGCTTTGTAAGCTTACCCCCTGAGGAAGTTTTACTTCGGGCTCTATGGTATGCATTACTTCTAACTTTCCTTCTCTAAATCCATAAGCCGTAATTATTACCTTTCCAAATGCTTCTTCAGGAATTTCAACTGTATAGGAATTTTTATATGCTAATTCACCTTTATCTCTCGTTTCTAAATACATTATATCTAAATCAGGAAATTCGCAGGCAACAATCATTTCATCCAAATCTTCCTGATAAACATCAAATGTCGTTTGTTTTCCAGAAGTTAATTCTGTAAAAGAATCAGGATTAATAAACAATTTCCCTTTTAGATCACTAAAACTGGCCGACTTATTTGCAAATCCCGAGAAACCGGATAAAAAGTTATATGTTAATTCAGGGGGAGATAGTTTGGTTGTAAAGTTACTGGTATTCGAGTTAGGATTTTGTCTTAAAAGTGATCCTATTTTATCATGTACTTGAGAATCACCCATAACTCCAGACACCTTTACCCCAATAAGATCCTTAAGAATAAAATTCTCAATTTTACTAAAACTGGGATCTGTGTGCATAATGTTTTTCCCTGAAAACCTACTTATATACTTTTCTCCTAAACCTGCCTGCATACTACTTTGTGGTACAATAAAATCATTTTTCTCACCTTTGTCCTTATCATTACTCTTAAATATATATTCCATAAAACTATCTACCCCTCTAGGTAAAGCTTCTTTTATCAAAACTTTTAATATAGCCTTTGCTATAGCTGCTTTTCCTTTTTTTCTAGGAAGATATGACATTATTTCACCTGTACATAAAGAAGAATGTAGTTCGCATGCACTAAAATTGGTAGTAATAGCATGGATAGGAACTTTCGCTTTTTCAAACTCTTTAAGGTTATCATCAGAATTAATTTTTTCAATAAAATTCGTTTCATATGGATTATAAGATCCTGAAATTTCATCATTTACAACCATCAAGTTTTTAGCTCCCCAATTATATTTCCTATCATTTTTTGGAACAGGAAAACGAAAAAGTTCGCCTATAGTCAACGGCCCTTTTGATTCATATTTAACTAAATCAAGGCCTTTAAACGGATTTGAAAGATGACCTACAACTACCAAAAATTCCGAAATGATAATTCTTTTATCCTGAACAAGACTTGCCAATTGGGAACCGGCATGAGG
>JAISMV010000103.1 GCA_031276535.1 Flavobacteriaceae bacterium | reverse complement strand
ACAGGATCATGCCAATTTTCTCTTTTTTTAACCTCAAACTTTTCACCATCTTCAACCAGATAATCGGTAACATAACTTCCTTCTACGGCATCAAATTTAGAGGAACGATATCCCCATTTAATTTCATTTTCAGTATCGGTCACCCTTGCCCTAAGGTATATAGTTACTTTCTTATCTTTTCTGTCTTTTAATTTTTTGCCAATCTTTTCAAAACTATTTTCTTCTTTCGGGCGGATTTTTATCTTCTGATAGTAGGTATAGATTAATTGTCCTATACTAAATTCTATCTCGGTTCTTTCCTCTCCTTCCACCAAAAATTTTACAGGATCATCCATTACTTTGGGATCGGCGGAGAGCTCTTCCTTTAATTTTATTTTCAGCTTTCCGGTCTGTCCCGAACATAAAGCTACAACATAGACTTCTTCTCCCAAATTGACATCGTTTATTTTCTCAAAATCAACCCTGTCTCCGTTTTCCACCTTTTTCCCAAAGAAAACATCCACTACATCCACCATAGAGTCTTCCTGGTCAATCATACTTTTAGCCTTTTCTGTAATACTTTCAAATGCGTCCTTTTTTTCCTCAATTGCTGCTTTCACCTTTTCTTTTTTCTCTTCGATCTTTTTTTCTTTCTCCTTGTCTTTTTTCTCCTCCTCTTCTTCTTTTTCTTTTTGGTAAGAATCGGCTTTGTTGCCCAGTTCATACTTCTGTCCTTTTACATACGATGTCCCTTTGGAATTCAGAATCGTTTCCTTATCCGAATGAATAAAGGCTTTTTTCGTTCCCGCCACGCTTAGGCTCTTCGTTTGAAGATTTATCTTCTTCTTGGATGATATAAGGGCTTCGCCACTGAACATCTTCATCGCCTCGCTTACCTTCTGTTTGAGGTGGGAAGCCAAGACCGACAAGCGATCCGAAACATTTAAAACCATGTTCCTGCCCGCATTAAAATAAATGTCTTCTTCCGTGTCTATAGTGATCTGTTTGGCTTTCAGCCGCAGAGTTCCGTCTCCTTCCAACTTCCAGAAACTTCCGTCTTTGTCTTTTCCCATTATGCTTCCTTCCTCATCATCGACCAGCCTGAGGGTATTCTTCGTCTGAAAGGCTTTCTTGTAATTTCCTTCTCCTCCGTACCCGCTCTTGCCCTTCCCGTTGAACAAGGCTCCGAGAACTAAGGGTTTCTCCGCATTTCCCCCCTCAAAGATCACCATGACTTCTTCTTCTATCTCCGGTATCACATGCATCCCTTTTCCTTCTCCCGCATAGGGCGTCACTATCCGCAACCACGGAGTCTGTTCCTCCGGCTTCTGCCACGGAAACCGCACCCGTATGCGGCTCATCTCCTCAGGGTCGTTGTTGTCCGTTACTACGGCGTTTTGCTGGGTGCATCGAGGAAAGAAACTCTCATCCATATTGGGGGCAATCTCTTGTTCCAAAGGCACTGCCGTAAAGGTATTGTAATAGCCTTGGGAGTTGTAGGAATGGGTGATCTGGGTAACGAGATATTCTTCAATAGCCACATGCTCATTCTTGAAACTTAAATAGTCTCTTACCCATGCCTCCACGTTTGCCACGCTTCCCAATCTTAAACCGGGATTGTCCGTTTTGGCTGTGAGGTAAGCCGTATTCCTGCGAAGCTCTTTTTGCCTCAACACTGCATTGGTTAATGCTGATTTCCCTTCGCCCAAAAGACTCGGGGTGTACGAAACCGGAGCTTCGGAAAAAAGATTTTCCGAATCGGAAACGGTTCTGCGTTGAAAAGGATTCACCGGATTAAACGGTTTCCCGTCAGAAGTACTGCGCGAATCTATCTCGTGAGTCTCGACTTCTTTATAATCGTAGGCTTTGTAGATAAAATGCTGGGGCTTTGCCTGCATGCTTAGATTGTATTCATGAAAGTCCCGCCCTTCCTGCAGCTTAACCTCATTCATTCCCGTTCTCCCGAAAACAAGGGTGATCCCGTTCCAGAAGAAGTATTCTCCAAAGCGTATGGCCAGCCTCCTCAAAAATTCAAAAACACTCTCGTTGCTCATTACGATATATTCGAAACTCTCTTTCGTGCGCGGAGCGATGATTATGGGAAGACCGTTGAGGGTGTAAGGTTCCGTAACGGTGGTTACGATCTGTTCCAGTGTCTGGTTCTCAAAGCTCCGGCACTGTTTGCCCGAGTCCATCTTCCAAGTCGGAGATTTGCCCGTGAGCTTGACGTAGGGATATTTGTTCTTCACCTGAAATCCGATCCGCACTACTTCTCCCGTACAACTAAAAGCAGTTTCCCCGAATTGCTTTAATTCTATAGTCACTCCGGCTCCCAGCAGTTCTTTTGAGTGCCGTGCCGGATAAGTCCCTCTGTCTTCAAAGGCTTCGCTGGGTATAAGCAGCTCGAAGACCGTATGTTCGCAAAGAGCCTGTTCTATTTTTACGTCTACGGCATATTTTTGGGCTATTTCCTCTCCGTTTACCGTCACATAGGCAAAGGGCGTGAAGGATACCCCGAAATCGGAACGGTAATAGACTTTTTGATTCCCTTTTTTATCCTCTTGTGAAGAGTCTTCGTTGGAATTGTAATCTTTCATAAATAAAATTCAAAGATTATACGAAGATCCAATCGTTTACAAATGACACTGCATTGAATTTTAATGATTTGGCAATCAAAGTCAGGCTTATTTTCATCGGGTTGTTGTTTACGGCGTCAAATTCTTCCGAAAGTTTGACACAATAAGCCTTTTCGAATTTAATCTCCTGAAGTCTGCTCATCATATCTCTACGATAAAAAATAATCGTTCCATCTTTAGTTTTATTATTGGCCAGAAGCCAGTCTATAAAGTTAGATTTTCCGGTGCTTTCCAAAGTTAACAGGATTTTTCCTCCGCTAACTTCGCTTAATGGTTTGTTGGTACTGTCGATTTGCTTTTCAAATTCATACCGGCAGTGTAGAACGGTGTAAGATTCTCCGTCTAGTTCTAATTTTGCTAAAAATGATGACATATTTATTATTATTTATGGATTAAATACTCTTTTATTTTTACTCTATCAATAATCGGTAAGGATATACATTGGAAGAAACCCGATTCAGCTTATGCAGCAAATTATCGCAAAGGTACTGCCATTGCAAATCCGTGCAGAAGTCTTTGTTTCGGGTCACCTTAATATCGATCGTTCGTACGAATCCTTTATTGGGTGAGGAATCGACTTTTGTTCCTTTGTCTATTTTCAATTTTGAGACACTTTCTCCGAAATGATTCAGACAAAAGGTTTTTATATCCGCAAAAGTGACCACTCTTCCTTTGCCGAGTAAAGCCTCCCGATAAGAAGTGATTTTATCTCTGGTAGCCAGCCTGGATTTTCCTCCTGCGGAATGGGTAACCATAACGATGGAGTCTTCCTGAAAGTTATTATTATTATTGGTGAATCGAGTGCCTGTTTTAAGATCATTCGCTTCTTCTCCGTTGGTAGTCCAGTAACTTACCTCGAAAAAGTTCATGTCTCCTTCGGAAACGGTTCCTTTAGGACGTATAATCGCATAAGGGTATTCCGCCTTGATAAACTGATTTTCCTTTGCATATTGTTCCAGGTTGGATATGATCTGATTTACTTTTATCAGGTTCTGTTGAATAAAGCTGCCTTTGAGCACGGAAAAAGACGCACTTTCATCTTTTAAGGTTTCCAATAAGTATTGTATCTGTTCCGATGCTTTCCGCTCGTCAAAACGGGATGTTCCGCTGCGGCGAAGGCTGGCATGCCCCATACCTAAATTCCCTTCTTCAAAGTCTTTGATATTGTACCGGAAGCCTTGGGAATCTTGTATTTCATCCAAATCTAAAAATATATCTTCGGTCTCTAATGGTACATAGTTGATGTAAGGATTGATCCTATGGGTTTTAATCACCAGCTCTTTATTGATCGCCGGAACGGAATTAATGCTGAACAACACATTCTCAAAAACCTCGGGAAGCACTACTTCCGAAAATTGGGCTTTGATCCAGAGTATGCGCTCCATTTTGTTTAATTTATCCTTATCAAATACTTCCGACAGTTCTTCGGGTGTCTCAAACAAAGAGTCTTCTATTCTTATATCCTGAATAAAATGGAAAAACTGTTCGGAATAATACTCATTAACTTTTGCACACATCTGATCTATTTGGGAGTAATTTTTAGTAATTACCGACTCTATGTCTAATGCGTATGATCGTACATTGTATCCTTCTTCGAAAGAAAGTTCCCGGTCTTTGATATAAAATTTGGCTAGCTTCAGGTAATTATAGAAAAATTCTTTATGCGAGAGATTTCTCACTTGAGTGAAGAACATCAGCTTTTCTATCTCTTCCACTTCAACAGGACATTTAATTCCGAGCCATAAAGTACCGGATTGTAAAAATTTAGAACTTTTGAGTAACAGATCTTTATGGAATACTCTTTCTAAGGAGTACAGGGTATTGCCAAAGGCACTGTACATAAGCTTAGCCGAGGTTAAAACACAAGGAAGGGTAGCTCCGAAATAGATATTCTTGACCTGCTCCTGTAAAGGGTTATAAAGATTAGGGATAATTTTCTGGCAGTAAAACTGGTCTTTGAGAGAAATGGTATAATTATTTTCAATAGGGGTCAGATGAAGCACGGTTTGGGAAGGTATCAGCCTTTTGTCTTGCGAGGACATTATCTCTAACAGCCTCTCCGTCATCCTGGAACCTGAATTATCTATCTCTACCGAGATCTTCTCCAATTCGGAACTGCAGGCTTCCAGCAGTAATGCCACAATAGGATCAAATGATGTTTCCAATTCAACGTCAGTATATCCCCATACTTGTGCTGCTCTTCGCAGTATCCGGTCTTTTATTTTATTTTGTGTTTCCACTTTTTTTATAATGCACTACAGGCTAAATATTTATTATAATATAGTAATATTCAAATATATAATTTATTTCATAAATAACAAAAAAAATTAAATTAAACTCTGAAACCGCATAACATAAAGGCAAAGATGTATTTTCTGTTATGGTAGACGCGCGAATCTATGATTTTTATCCGTTGTGTTTTTTCCATGGAATCCTGTTTTTTGACGAAAGAAGCTATATATCTGTCTTATAAAGTGTATGAGTCATATAAATAGTTTCACTAAGTTTGTTTATGAAATAAGATCAAAGGAAATGTTTAAAACGGATTAAATTATACAGATTTTATAAATTTAGCAAAGAGCCGATAAAAAACCCCGGATGGGTAAATGAGTTCCTTTTCAAAATTCAAAAAAATCATTCCGCTTCGTGGTTTCCCTGATGACCTTTGTCTTTCACACTGATCGTTCCTCCCATCGAACAAGGACAAGTGGAAGAATCCAGTAAAATTTTATATTGGTTCAATGTATTTTTTTTAGTAGTGTCCTTCCATACACTGGGTGCAGGTACACAAGGCAGATAACCGCTCTGGCAGGGTTTTAACTTACATTGTCCGAAAGGCATTATATTAACGATAGGTATCTTGTCCTGTTCCGTTGCTACTAATTTTTCGTCCAGAAAACAAAAACTCTGACTTGTTACCATTAACGGAGTTACAACAGTTCCGTTATCACACTGTAATAATGCGGTTTGTGTTACTATTTTAGGCATTTTTTTAATATTATATGGTTATTTTTATTCATTAAATATTGTTGTTCATCCACTTGCAGACTACTCATCAAACTCATTCCCTCCTTCTTTCGTGTAATCTTTTCCTTCGTGAGTTCTGTAGAGGACACTTTATTTATTTTTTTCTTCTTTTAAGGATTTTAAGTAGAGTCCTAATAAACTTCCTTTTCCATCTCCTTCATCGCCCATGAATCTTACAATGTCAAACAAAGTTTCCCCGGTGTTCCCATCAATAATATAGCAATGAAATTCATTTGTATTTGCTTCAGCACGATACCACACTTCATATAATGGCAGGTGTAGATGTTCTTTTTCCACATATCTGCTAACATTTCTCGTTTTTGATGTATTAAACAGATCCATTTCATATTCTTTGCTCATCTTTTTGACCAGGGAATCCAGTGAAAATTCGTAATCCTTATCCCAGTCGGTCTCTTTTATCAATCTCCCTTGTTCGTCGTATTCTTTCCATATGCCATAATTTACACTATAAAAAATATACCCCCGTGCTAGTAAACGACGAGTTTTATTCGAAAAGCCATTAACTACTTCATAAGGATTTTTACTGTTTTTTACACGAACCTGAATTCCGCTGGTATGATAAAATATTTCTATTTTTTCGTCTTCTTTTTTCAAAAATTTATGGTTTTCGGATGAAGAATAATACGGATCATTATCCCAGCCTTTATATCTGTTTATATCAAAATATTCCATGGTAGTATCGTTGTTTAATTGAGTATTTTTTATTTGACCGTTGCAACAGTTTATTGTCAGTAACAAACTCACTATAATTATGTTTTTCATAGGTCAAGTTGTTTTTTTAGCTTGGATTAATTATTTTCCATTGCCATTTCCAGGTAGATCTTCGTTCTGTACTATAACTCATAATATTATCCATTTTTCCTTTAGGATAAATATATTTCTGTTCCGAATTATCTATAACATCATCGTAATCTCTGTGGGTATGGTACAAACCTAAACCGTGCAGGCTTTCGTGAGAAAAGGTCTCGGAACTCCTCTCAGGGAAAACGGCGAGATTTTTTTCTCCTATTTCATCAACTTGTCCTGTTGCACTATCATGTGTATCAATACCCAATGCAAAGGCGGTAAAATAATCTCGATATTTCGTACTATTGTCTTCCTGGGCTAAAAACAAGTGCTTAAGTTCGCTAAAAAAACCGTCCTTATCTTCTTCTACTTGTCTATTTTCATTTATAAACTTTAACTGAAATTTCGCATTAGTGGACAAATCCAGCGAGTCCTTTTCTATAGTAGGGACAATTAATGCCTGATGCAGGGTATTGTATAAATTTTTTATTTCCTTATTAGTGAAAGTTCCTGTTTCTATGCCGACAATAGGAAGACTTATCGCATTAGTAGTAACTTCCACCAGAACGAATTTCAGGTTTTTTCTGTAGGTTTTATCATTGGGCAATACCTTGATTTTCCCTGCCAGTATTCGCAGTCTTTTTTGTTCTGCCTGGTCTTCTTTACTGCTATCTTTGGGATATGCATAAAGATTAATTTCCTGCTCTCTGTCAAAATCTTTCAAACAGGTTATTTTTACGGTTTTATCTTTAGACTCCTTCAGACCACCGGTACCCTTAGTATCATTTAATTCCTTTTTATCTAATTCAAAAATTTTCTCATCGTATTCAAATTCCAGTTTATCTATATCCTTATCCACATCAACCAATACCCGAAGTTCTGCTTCATATTTCGGCTGGTCTTCTTTAGAGAGATTTTTACCATCCGGACTTTGTACATATTCTTCTACATATTCTTTAGAAAACAGGGAGAGATAAGACATATGGTATTTCTGCGAATAAGAACTTCTTACGGGAATAGAATCGTACTCGGTCGTCAGCTTTTCATAGGCTCCCTCCTTGTCAAAGTCGTATGTTTCTCCATCTCCGTAGCCTCCCTCTATAATACCTTCGTAGGGCTGCTCTGTGTTAAGACCGTTGTCTTCCATCCTCAGCCAGTCAAATCCGAATTCTCCTTTATAGTCCTTCTTGGTTCGGAACTCCACAATGGCTGAAGACATTATCTCCTCGTCTTCTTTTTTATAGGAATCACTTCTGTTCCCGAAATCGTACTTCTTACTTCCCTTTACATGCAATTTCCCTTTGGAATTCAGAATCGTTTCCTTATCCGAATGAACAAAGGCTTTTTCCGTTCCCGCCGCGTTTAGGTCTTTTGCTTGAAAATTCAGCTTTTCCTGGGATGATATAAGGGTTTCCTCACTGAATATTTTCATCACCTCTTTGATCATCTGCCTGAAGTGAGAGGTGAAAACCGATAAGCCATCCGAAACATTTAAAATCATGTTTTTGCTCGCAGTTAAAGAAATGTCTTCTTCCGCATCCAAGGTAATTTGTTTGGCTTTCAGGTGCATCTTTCCATCTCCTTCCAACTCCCAAAAACTTTCGGCTTTGTCTTTTTCTATTATGCTTCCTTTCTCATCATCGACCACCCTGCTGGTATTCTTCGTCTGAAAGGCTTTCGTATTATTCCCTTCTCCTTTGTGCCCGCTCTTGCCCTTCCCGTTGAACAAGGCTCCCAGCACTAAGGGTTTCTCTGCATTGCCGTCCTCAAAGATCACCATGACTTCTTCTTCTATCTCGGGTATCACATGAATTCCTTTTCCGCCTCCTGCATAGGGCGTCACTACCCGCAGCCACGGAGTCTGTTCCTCCTGCTTCTGCCACGGAAACCGAACCCGTATGCGACTCATGCCATCGGGGTCGTTGTTGTCCGTTACTACGGCACTTTGCTGTTCGCACCGCGGAAAGAAACTTTCGTCCATGTTAGGAGCAATCTCCTGTTCCAAAGGTACAGCCGTAAAGGTATTGCAATAACCTTGGGAGTTGTAGGAATGGGTAATTTGAGTAACGATATAATCTTCAATAGCCACATGCTCGTTCTTGAAACCCAGATATTCTCTTACCCATGCCTCCGCCTTTGCTACGCTTCCCAACCTTAAACGGGGATTATCCGTCTTGGCTGTGAGGTAAGCCGTATTCCTGCGAAGCTCTTTTTGCCTCAACACTGCATTGGTCAATGCAAATTCCCCTTCACCCGAAAAGTCCGAAGTGTACGAAGCCGGAGCTTCGGGAAAAAGATTCTCCGAATCAAAAACGGTTCTGCGCTGAAAGGAATTCGCGAGATTAAACGGTATCCCGTTAGATGCTTTGCGCGAATCTATACTGTGAGTCTTGGCTCTTCTATAATCGTAGGCTTCGTAAACGAAATGCTGAGGCTTTGCCTGCATGTTTAGATTGTATTCATGAAAGTCCCTACCTTCCTGCAACTTAACCTCATTTATTCCCGCTCTCCCGAAAACAAGGAGGGTTCCGTTCCAGAAAAAGTATTCTCCAAAGCGTATGGCCAACCTCCTCAAAAACTCGAAAGCACTCTCGTTGCTCATTACGATGTATTCAAAAATGTCTTTCGTGCGGGGAGCAATCTTTATGGGAAGACCGTTGCGGGTGTAAGGCTCCGTAACGGTTTTTACTATCTGTTCCAATGTTTGGTTCTCAAAACTCTGACACTGTTTGCCTGAGTCCATCTTCCAGGTCGGAGATTTGCCCGTGAGCTTGACGTAGGGATATTTGTTCTTCACCTGAAATCCGATCTGAACTACTTCTCCCGAACAGGTAAAAGCAGTTTTTCCGAATTGCTTTAATTCTATAGCCACCTTGGCTCCCAATAATTCTTTTGAGTTCTGTGCCGGATAAGTTCCGCTGTCTCTAAAAGCTTCGCTGGGTATAAGCAACTCGAAGACCGTATGCTCGCAAAGGGTCTGGTCTATTTTTACGTCTACAGCATATTTTCGGGCTATTTCCTCTCCGTTTATCGTTACATAGGCAAAGGGGGTGAAAGAGGCTCCGAAATCGGAGCGGTAATAGATTGTTTGATTGCTCTTTTTGCTCTCTTTCTGTGAAGATTCTCCGTTGGAACTGTTGTTTTTTGACATAAATTAAAATTTAAAGATTATACGAAAATCCTATCATTTACATATCCCGCACTTGTGCGACTCTTCGCAGTATCCTACCTTTTATTTTATGTCTCCGCTTCCAACTCTTATTTCCATAAGTCAAACTTATGACTATAAATTTTATTTTCTATAATGCACACTACGGGCTAAATATTTATTATAATAAGTAATATTCAAATGTATAATTTATTTTAAAAATAACAAAAAAAAATTAAATTAAACCCTGAAACTACATAACATAAAGACGATGATTAGGCTTCTGTTATGGCAAACGTACAGTTTTATGATTTTTATCAGGTGCGTTTTCATTGGGATGACACTGGCAAAATAAAAATCATCTAATATTTATTTTTTAATTTTACCTGCCAAAAATATTAAATCAAGCTGCAAAATGACTATCAATGTAAACGGAGAACTCATAGATTTAGAACAGCCTAAAATAGCCGGTATCCTCAATATAACCCAAGACTCTTTTTTTGACGGAGGAAAATATTTCACGATAGAAAAAGCATTAAAACAAACCGAAAAACTGCTTGCCGAAGGAGCCGACTTTATAGATATCGGAGGGCAATCTACCCGTCCCGGTTCAGAGTTTTTATCTGCGGAAGAGGAATTAAAAAGAATAATCCCTGTCATTAAGGCTATTAAAAAAGAATTTCAGCAGGTCAGACTGTCCATTGATACTTTCTGGTCTGAAGTTGCGAAAGAAACCGTAAATGAAGGCGCAGGAATGATCAATGATATTTCAGGGGGAAGTTTAGATGAAAAAATGTTTGAAACCATAGGAGAATTAAAAGTTCCCTATGTGTTGATGCATATGAGAGGAACCCCTCAAACCATGGGACAATTTACTGATTATAACAATTTGGTTTTAGATATTATTTACTATTTTTCGGAAAAAATCGAAAAATTAAGAAAATTCGGAATTAACGACATTTTATTGGATCCGGGATTTGGATTCAGTAAAACACTGGAACAAAATTATGAACTACTGAAAAATCTGGACAAGTTTACATTGTTTAACCTTCCTTTATACATAGGACTTTCCAGAAAAAGAATGATTTATCACCTTCTGAATACCGATGCCAAGAATGCTTTGACGGGAACTTCCGCATTAAATTTCTACGCCTTGCAAAAAGGAGCTCATATACTACGTGTTCACGATGTAAAAGAAGCCAAACAAATGATAAATTTGTGGAAAATGTTGAAATAATCTAAAAATCTCCTTACTTTTAGCCTCCAATTTACTTATGCAAAATTCAGAAATTATCTTAGTAAGTATTACCGGAATGGATAAACCCGGAATTACTACCGCTTTAACTCAAATATTGGGAAAATACAACGCCAAAATTCTGGATATAGGACAGGCCAATATTCATCATTCCTTATCTTTGGCAATTCTTTTCATGTCTGAAAACGGAAGTTCGGGAAATATTTTAAAAGAAATCTTATTTGAAGCCAACACGCTGGAAATAAGTGTTCGTTTTACCGCTCTCACTCAGGAAGAATATAATAATTGGGTAAAAGTACAGGGGAAAAACCGATATATTATTCATATTTTAGGAAAAGAACTCAGTGCCGAACAAATTTCCAGAGTTTCAAACGTTTTGTTGAATTACAAACTTAATATAGAAAGAATTATCCGTTTAACCCAACGAATTCCGTTAGATAAACAAATCAACCGCACCTGTTTTGAGTTTGCCGTGAGGGGAAATCTTCCCAAAACAAAGGAAATACAAAACAATTTTCTTTCCCTTTCTTCGGAACTCAACATAGACATAGCCTTACAGGAGGAAAACAAATACAGAAGAATGAGACGTTTGATCTGCTTTGATATGGATTCCACCTTAATTCAGACAGAAGTAATTAACGAATTAGCAGAAAGAGCCGGAGTGGGAAAAGAAGTAACGGCAATTACCGAATCTGCCATGAACGGAGAAATAGATTTTTCAGAAAGTTTCAAGAGAAGGATCAAATTATTAGAGGGATTGGATGAATCCGTATTAAAAGAAATTGCGGAAAAATTACCTATAACCGAAGGGCTGGAAAGACTAATGAGTGTTTTGAAGAAAAGCGGCTATAAAACTGCTATTATTTCCGGAGGATTTACCTATTTCGGAGACTATTTAAAGGATAAATTCGGATTTGATTATGTCTTTGCCAACAAATTGGAAATCGTAAAAGGAAAACTAACCGGAAACTATCTGGGCGATATTGTAGACGGAAAGAAAAAAGCCGAATATCTTAAATTATTGGCAACCATTGAAAATATAGATATTCAACAAACCGTAGCTGTAGGAGACGGTGCAAACGATTTGCCCATGCTGTCTATTGCAGGATTGGGAATAGCTTTTCATGCAAAACCTACAGTGAAACAAAACGCCAATCATTCCCTGTCTACAGTCGGGCTGGATGGAATATTATACTTCCTGGGATATAAAGATTCTTCTGAAGATATTGAGATGACAAATATTTCGTAACCCGAAGTTAGGGTTAAAAATAAATTCTTATAAAATTAATCTGGCTGCATCTGATACCTGCATCTGCGCTAAAGAAAAAATACTAAAAAAAGTGCCCCGGATTTTTCGGGACACTTCTATTATCATGACCTATACTTTTGTATAACAGCGTATTAAATCTTCAACTGTAATTTTTCTTCCTCCCTTTTATAAACCCCGCTTACTAATTTGTCTCTGACAGATTCAAATGCACGAAGCGTTTCGTCAATATCCTCATCATTATGAGAGGCTGTAGGAATCAGACGTAAAAGAATCATTCCTTTAGGAATGACCGGATACACCACCACACTGGTAAATATTTTATAATTTTCCCTTATATCTTTAATTAAAAGAGTCGCTTCTATCGGAGTTCCTTGTAAATACACCGGTGTTACACAAGTATTGGTATTTCCGATATTAAATCCTCTGGATTTTAATCCTTCCTGAAGTCTGTTTACATTATGCCAAAGTTTTTCTTTCAGTTCGGGATGATTTCGCAGCAATTCCAGCCTTTTCAATGCGCCTAATACCATAGGCATAGGCAGGGATTTGGCGAAAATCTGGGAACGTAAGTTGTATTTTAAAAATTTTATGATTTCTTTATCTGCGGCAACGAAAGCTCCGATCCCTGCCATAGACTTGGCAAAGGTGGAGAAGTATATATCTATTCCGTCCTGACATCCTTGTTCTTCTCCGGCTCCTGCCCCTGTTTTGCCCAGAGTACCGAAACCGTGTGCATCATCAACCAGCAGACGGAAATTATATTTCTTTTTAAATTCGACGATTTCTTTTAATTTCCCCTGTTCTCCTCTCATTCCAAAAACTCCTTCGGTAATAACCAAAACTCCTCCTCCGGTTTCCGCGGCATTTTTGGTTGCTCTCTGAAGGTTTTTTTCAAAACTTTCCATGTCATTATGCCGGTAGGTAAACCTTTTTCCGAAATGAAGCCTTACTCCGTCTACGATACATGCATGACTGTCTACATCGTAAACAATTACGTCATTCTTGGAAACCAGAGTATCAATGATGGAAAGCATGCCCTGATAACCAAAATTCAACAAATAAGAGGATTCTTTTTGTACAAATTCGGCTAGTTGTTTTTCTAATTCTGCATGATAAGGAGTCTGTCCGGACATTGCACGGGCTCCCATGGGATAAGCCATTCCGTATTTAATTGCAGCTTCGGCATCTGTTTTTCTTACTTCCGGGTGGTTCGCCAGACCTAAATAATCGTTGATGCTCCAGATTATCATTTCATTTCCCTTAAATTTCATTCTGGGTCCTATTTCTCCTTCTAAAACGGGAAATACGTAATCACCTTCTGCATAGTCCGCGTATTTTTCGAGCGGACCGGGATGGTTTTTGATTCTTTCAAAGATGTCCATTTATTTTATTTACGAATGTATTATGTTAGATGTATTTTTTTTAGATTTTTTTTTCTACCATTGCGTGAGGTTCCAATCCGTTGAGCTTGCTTTTCATAAAACCCTGAGATCTCATCCATTCATCACTGAAAACTTTAGTCATATATCTCGAACCATGATCAGGAAAAATAAGTACAACTACGGAATCTTCATTAAAATTATGAGCTATTTTACGTGCAGCCGTCAAACTTGCTCCACTGGTATATCCCACCATCATCCCTTCTTTAAGGGCTATTTCTCTTGTTGCATAGGCGCTGGGTTCATCGGATACTTTTACATACTCATCAATCACTGAGAAATCTAATGCTTCAGGTATCAAATTTTTTCCTAAGCCTTCTATTTGATAGGGATGAATTTCATCGGGATCCACTTCTCCCGTATCGAAGTATTTTTTTAATACGGAACCGTCTGCATCCACACCTATTACTTTTACATCAGGATTTTTCTCTTTCAAAAACCGGGCTGCTCCTGTAAGAGTTCCTCCTGTTCCTGTACAACCAATAAGATGGGTGACTCTGCCTTGGGTTTGTTCCCAGATTTCGGGACCTGTGGTAAGATAATGCGAACGTGTATTCTCTTTGTTAAAATACTGATTGATGTACAAAGAATTAGGCGTTTCCGCCGCTATTCGTTTAGCTACTTCATAGTAGGATCTGGGGTCATTTGCCGGTACATTAGCCGGACATAAATACACCCTCGCTCCCATAGCTTTTAAAAAAGAGATCTTTTCCGGCTTGGTTTTATCGCTAACGGCTAATATGCACTTATATCCTTTAATAATACCTACCATTGCCACGGAAAATCCTGTGTTACCTGAAGTAGTTTCCACAATAGTTGCTCCGGGTTTTAACAAGCCTTGTTTTTCTGCATTTTCAATAATATGAAGTGCTATCCTGTCTTTGGTTGAATGTCCAGGATTAAAGCATTCCAATTTTGCAAAAAACTCACCTTTCATCCCTTCGGTTACTCTATTCAAGCGAACTAACGGTGTATTGTTAATTAACTCAAGAACGTTGTTGTAAGTTCCAGCCATTCTATTTCAATTCTTTTTATTAATTATAAGGACAAATTTATGATTATTTTTTTTCTTACAAAAAACTTATGTCAATGGAATTCCAGTTAAGTGGTCTGATTTTGTTTTTTCATACAAAATTATTATATATTATTATAAATATGTTTTAAAATCTTTTTATCTATCTCAGTCAATTCAACATTCCTCCTCTTCATCGCTATAGTTGCAACTTCCAATGCTTTTTCTATTTTAAACAACGGACTTTCCGACTTTCCTCCCCATGAGAATGATTTAATTATATTGGGTGGAAACCCGGAAGTGAATATATTGGCTGATACACCCACCACAGTACCTGTATTGAACTGAGTATTAATTGCTGACTTTGAATGATCGCCCATTATTAAACCTGCAAATTGTAAACCTGTTCTTACAAAACCTGCTTTGGGATAATTCCAAAACTTCACCTCGGCATAGTTGTTTTTCATATTGGAAGAATTGGTATCTGCTCCTAAATTGCACCATTCTCCTAATACGGAATTTCCTAAAAAGCCTTCGTGACCTTTATTTGAATATCCGGTAACTACGATATTATTCACTTCTCCTCCTATTTTTGAGTATGGCCCGATGGTGGTTCCTCCGTATATTTTCGCCCCCATATTTATCTTGGCACCTTCACATAAAGCGAGAGAACCCCGAACCATAGCTCCTTCCATTATTTCGGAATTTTTTCCCAAATAAATTTCTCCTCCTTTTGTATTTAAAATAACATGTTCCGCCTCTACGCCTTCTTCTACAAATATATTAGACGGATCACCTATAATTTTGACCGTTTCCGGCAGGGAGCACGATTTTCTTCCCCGGGTAATTAAATCAAAATCATAAGAAACAGCCCTTGAATTATAACTGAATAAATCCCATGGATATTGTATGGAAAAGCTAATAAATTCTAACTTTATTTTTTTTGTGAACTTCAAAAGTTGAAAATCTTCAAAGGTCGAATTGGCTGCAACCAAGTCCTGATCAAAAAAAAGGGCTTCTCCCGGTTTCAGGTTTTTAAGGGTTAAAATTAAATTCTGATCAGGAAAATAAACCGGATTAATAAAAACATTCCGGGTTTCTACATGCACCGGATATTTTTCGGAGAGGTAATCTTGTGTGAGATAAGAAATTTTTTCTGTTTGAAGAATTCTTTTCCATCTTTCGGTAAAAGTAAGTATTCCCATTCTAAGTTCCGCCACCGGACGTGTAAACGTTAATGGAAGCAGGTTGGAACGTTCTTTCCCATCAAATAGAATAACATTCATGGTACGTACATCTATTTTTTTTCAAATATATAAATTTAATCTTTATTGATTGTCAAAAAAACAGAAAAGTATGCGTTATAAAATTTCTTATGCTTGTTTTTTTACTAACTTTGGATAAAAATTAAGTTTATGGAAATAGCAATTATTGCTCATGATGGAAGAAAAGCGGATATGGTTGCTTTTTTAATGTCTCATTTAAATATCCTGAAACAACATAATGTGAGCCTGATAGCAACGGGAACTACGGGTTCTTTCGTGGAAGAAGCCGGATTGGAAGTGAAAAAGTTTAAATCGGGACCGTTGGGGGGCGATGCTCAAATTGCCGCCCGAGTAGTGGAAGGGCTGACCAATCTGGTGATATTTTTCAGGGATCCTTTGGGAAAACATCCTCATGAGCCCGATGTAAACATGTTAGTACGGTTGTGCGACCTGCACAATATCCCGCTGGCAACCAACAAGGCTACGGCAGAGATCGTCATCAACTCTTTAGAGCTGATCAGGAAAAAACAACAAATAGCAGGATAATTTATTTTGCGTAATGCGTTTTAAAATATTCCAATCCTTCAGAGGCTCCTTTCTGAATAAAAACGATATTTTTTCTTAAAGAAGTTTCCAAAGGGTTAGGGTCTATTACAAAAACTTTGGCAGTTGAAGGAGCGAAATCCAATAAGGAGGCTGCGGGATAAACCTGAAGCGAAGTTCCTATTACTAAAAGTATATCTGCCGTCCGGGTTATTTCGATAGCTTCTTCCATTTTAGGCACCATCTCTCCGAACCAAACAATATGAGGACGTAGCTGCCCTCCGTCTTCGGCCAGATCTCCCATATGTATATCTTCTAAAGTTTCATATATCAGAGATTCGTTCTTCTCGCTTCTTACCTTACTCAACTCTCCGTGCAAGTGAATAATATGTGAGGAATCTGCTCTTTCATGAAAATTATCCACATTTTGTGTAATGATGGTTACTTCATAAAAAGATTCCAATTCTTTCAGCAGGTGATGCCCTTTATTAGGTTCGTGATTCTTTAACTCCGCTCTTCTCATATTATAGAAATTCTGTACTAATTCCGGATTTTTATACCAGCCTTCTATGGAGGCTACATCCTGAATTTTATACGTTTCCCACAATCCCCCCGAATCTCTGAAAGTACTTAAACCACTTTCCACACTCATCCCGGCTCCTGTTAATACTACTAGCTTTTGTTTCATCCTTACCTTATTTAAGGAATAAATTTACGACTTTTTTTCATAGAACAAAAAGAGAAAAAGTTTTTTTTATTTATTTTTCAACTCTGTATAAGTCTCTACTCCACAAAGAAGGAAATTTTTAAAGTCATCCTTATCCATATACCCTGCAACCGGAAAATTTAATACTCGGTTATCCGGAGTTACCAATACGTAAAAAGGTTGTGAATTGGAATTAAAGTTCTCTCTCTGGAAAGTAGACCATTTATTTCCTATGGTTCTGATCTTCCTCTTTCTTCCGTCTTTTAATGTCAGTGTTTGTTGTTCACTTTCGGACAATTTTTCAGAATCATCTACGTATAAAGAGGCAATAACCAGTTTATGGTTTAAAATTTCCCAAACATCCGGTTCGCTCCATACGTATTCTTCCATTTTACGGCAATTTTCACAGCCATATCCGGTAAAATCCAGTAAAACCGGTTTGTTCTCTTTTTTCGCTAATTCCAACGCTTTGTAATAATCGTGAAGAATGTTCAGTCCTAATACTCCTTCTTTTTCTCCATCGTGATACAAACTCACATTCAGGGGAGGAGTTAATCCGCTGAGTAATTTCAAATTGGGTTTTTCCGAAGAAAATAATCCCGGAATCATATAAACTCCGATCACCGCAAAGATCCCAATCCCTATTTTTCTTCCGATCCCTATTTTAGTTTTTTCTCCGTCGTGAGGAAATTTAATAAATCTTACTAAATACAATATTGCGGCAAAAGCTATGATTATCCAGACAGCAATAAAAATTTCTCTTTTCAAAAAGAACGTTTTGGCTACTAAATCTGCTTTGGATAAGAATTTAAATGCTAATGCCAATTCTAAAAAACCTAATACTACTTTGATCGTATTCATCCATCCTCCGGATTTCGGCATACTGTGCAGGAATTGCGGAAATAATGCAAATCCGCCAAAAACCAATGCCCAAGCCAGTCCACACCCGCCAAAAGCCAGAGTCAGTTGTGACGGGTTACGAATCGCATTTGCCAGAATACTTCCTAATACAGGTCCTGTACAGGAAAAAGATACGATAACCAGAGTTAAAGCCATAAAGAACAGCCCTATCATTCCTCCCGACTCGGAGGCTTTGTCTGACTTGTTGGTTATCCAACTCGGAAAGGTTATGTCAAAATATCCGAAAAAGCTAAATGCGAATACAAGAAATATGATAAAAAAAGCAAGGTTCAGCCATACATTTGTAGAGATCTGATTAAATATGTCCGGATTGATTCCCCTGATCAAATGAAACGGTAAGGTAAACAACAGAAAGATCAGCATTATAAAAAAGGCATACAGTAACGCGTCTTTTCTGCCCTGATTCTTATTTTTCGCATGTTTGGTAAAATACGAGACCGTCAGGGGAATCATGGGGTATACACAAGGGGTAAGCAAGGCAATGAATCCTCCTAAAAATCCAAAAATAAAAATCCAAAAATTGCTTTCATCTTTGACTATTTTCTCTCCGCACTCTTTATTAACAGGATTGTCTATATCTAAATCGGGGATGATGATCTGATTCCTATCTATCCGGGAAACTGTGTCTTTATTCTCCGCAAGGGGCGTTTCAACCACCGGTTGTATTTCCTGCACGTCTGAATTTCTTTCTTGTTCGGAAGCCGGTTCCGCTATTTCTGTTTCCGGTTTTACGATAAATGAAAAGTTTTCTTCATCCGGAACCAGACAGACTTTATCGTTACAGATTTGAAATTCGACATCTGCTTCGAATTTTACGGGTTTATTTCCGGTTATTTCAAATTTTTGGTGATATTCTGCTTTATGGGAATAAAAAATTAAATTACCTCCAAAAACTTCCGAATATTCCTCAATCTTTTCCCCTACCTCCCGGGTAGTTCCAATAAGTTTTATACCCGGATTTTCCGGATATGAAAATGTTGTCGGAATGGCATTCTCCACCTTTATGTCTTTAGAGTACACATGCCATCCTGATTCTAAAATAGCTGTGAAAACCGCTTCATACTGATTTCCCTGAATATGTTTTATTTCCGATTCCCATTTTATGGGATTTTTTATCTGCGCCTGTACAATGCCGGAAACAAGAATAAAAATCCAGAATAATTTTCTCATGTCGAATTTTCTGTTATAAATGAAAAATTAAACCCAAAAGTACCGATTTTTATTGATTTAATGTATTATTTAGTTATTTAAAAAAAATAAAGTATGCCTTCTGATATTATTTTTCATCAATTTAATTTACGATTTTTCTTCTTATTTTTTATCTATGTTTCATAGGAATAAGTATACGGATTATCTTGTGTTGTAAATACATAATAAGAATTTTTTCTTAAATTTTACAAATAATTTTTCCTATTATAATTATTTTTTTTTCATTTTTCATTTAAAAAAAGATAAAAAGAAGTTATTAACATTTGTGTGCTGTCTTATTTTTTTTATATTTTTGCGTCAAAATTTTAACACAATTTAATAATTTGAAAGTTATGAGTAAGAAATTAACCTTTTGTATTGTATGTCTATTTTGTTTATCGTTTAGTTTATCTGCACAGGAAAAAACCAAACCGTTTAGTCATTTGGGAGTCGGATTAGGAGTCAGTACCGCCGGTATTACTCTGGATGTTGCTTCTCCTTTGAATGATTATTTTGTACTTCGTACCGGGATATCTGCATTTCCTTACACTTATTCCAATAAATTCGATGTGGGTTATGATTTTAAAGAAATCGATGATTTCATAAACGCCAACCCAACTGTAAAAGCAGAGTTAACAGCAAGAGGTCTGCCTACTACCACTGCGAATTTTGATAAATCTGTAGATATGGATGCAAAATTGGGATTATTTAACGGAAAGATCTTAATTGATTTCTATCCTTTCAAAAATTCCGGATTCTTTTTAAGCGCAGGTGCATATATCGGAAAAGATAAGCTTGTATCAGTAAAAGGAAGTCTGCCTGAAGAAAGTAGTAAAATTGTTGATATATTGAACCAACACAGCGATGAATTCAAGAATTCTATCGTAATAGGCGATTATACTATTGATGCAGTTGAAGGAGCTGTTGATGCTTCAATCAAGATCAACAAAGTAAAACCATACGTAGGTTTAGGATATGGAAGAACTGTTTCTAAAAAACGAACCATAGGTTTCCAGTTTGAATTGGGAACAATGTTTCACGGAACGCCTAAAATCGCCAGCAGTAATTCGGAAGTTCAAAAAACCCTGAACAAAGAACTGGAAAGTGAAGGATTTATAAAAATAATGGAGAAAATTATTATTTATCCGGTTATTTCATTTAAAATTACAGGAAAGATTTTCTAAAAAAGCCTCGTTGCTGATTTTAAAAAGTATGAAAAGCGCTCAATCTTGTTTTGAGCGCTTTTGTTGTATAATGACCGATACGTTTTCCTTCCCTCCTGCCCTACTCTATTTCCGGTTCAATTGCCTTCGTAATAATGATTGCCTTTACCGGGAAATGAAAACAACGGTTCGACATCTTTAGGAATTACCCTTAAAAAATCCCGTTGATTCTTAGAGCCTGTTTAAATTTTATTGCGATTATTTTTTATTGCTATTTTTGAGATGGATTTTTTGCTTTTTATTTGAAGATTTAGCGGGCTAAATCAAAAAGAAAAAGTGAAAAAGATGCTCAAAAGAGCTTAAAAAGAAT
>JAISMV010000088.1 GCA_031276535.1 Flavobacteriaceae bacterium | reverse complement strand
ATAATAAAAACCCTGTCTTCTTTTGCCAACTACCCGTTTTTTACTATTTTTGATGAGAAACAATTCAGCATAATTATGTCCATATTATCGTCAACCGAATGGCAGGATAAACTTCTTCACCGGTTTCTGAAATACGTCCGTTTCCACACCACCAGTGAATTCGGGGTAAATAAAATTCCAAGCACACAAAGGCAGTGGGATATTGCCAATTATTTGTATGAAGAATTAAAATCTTTAGGACTGGAAAATGTTTCTTTGGATGAAAACGGCTACGTTATGGGATATATCCCTTCCAATACGGATAAAAAATTACCTACGGTTGGCTTTATAGCTCATTACGATACCTCTCCTGATTTTTCGGGTGAACAGGTAAATCCTCAAATATGGGGAAATTATGATGGAAATGATTTGATTTTAAATAAAAAAACCGGTTTTTCCCTGAAAGTTTCAGAATTTCCGGAACTTAAAAACCATATAGGAGAAACTTTAATTACTACTGACGGTACAACCCTGTTGGGTGCAGATGATAAAGCCGGAATAGCGGAAATCATTACGGCAGCAGAATATTTATCAACCCACCCTGAAATAAAACACGGAAAAATTGCCATAGGGTTCACTCCTGATGAAGAGGTGGGAAAAGGTGCGGACTTATTTGATGTGAAAAAGTTTGGAGCAGATTGGGCTTATACTGTGGATGGGGGAGAAGTGGGGGAGCTTGAATTTGAAAACTTTAATGCCGGAAGTGCGGTTATTTCCGTTACAGGGAAAAGTGTGCATCCGGGATACGCTAAAGGAAAAATGATCAATGCCGCTTTACTGGCTGTGGAATTTTCCCAAGCCATGCCTAAAAATGAAACTCCGGCTACGACCGAGGGATACGAAGGTTTTTACCACCTTACCCATATATCGGGAAGTGTTGAAAAAGCACAATTACAATACATCATCCGCGACCATGAGGCTGGAAAATACGAATCCCGAAAAACTTTCATACGAAAAACGGTTTCTCAATTCAATGAAAAATACGGAGAAGGAACCTTTGCAATTGAAATAACGGATCAATATTTCAATATGAGAGAAAAGATCGAGGATAAAATGTTTATCATTGATATTGCTGAGAAGGCAATGAAAAGGGTGGGAATTAAAGTAAACATAAAGGCGATACGCGGAGGAACCGATGGCTCTAAATTGTCTTACATGGGGTTGCCTTGTCCTAATATTTTCGCGGGGGGACTTAATTTTCACGGACCTTACGAATTTGTTCCCCTTGAATCTATGGTGAAAGCTACGGAAGTGATAATCTCCATTGCTGAAAGTATTGAATGATTTTATTGAGCAGCGGAGTTTTTCCGTTGGGGGGATAAAAAAACAAAAAGGCATTGACTAATAAAAGTCAATACCTTTTAAGAGAGTTGTTGCTACTGAGCATCATTCATCAGAGGAATGTTACACACATAATAAGCACAGAAAGCGCTCCGTCAAACAACACATTTTGTACAATTAAGTTTATGTTTGAGTATTTGTTTTTAGTGTTCCCAACTTTTTTATAGTTGGAAAACGTTACAAATATATGTAAGATTTTTTTTTATTATTACGGAAATCCGTAAATAGAAGCAAAAACAGTGTTAAATAATTCTTAATTCTATAGCCAAACTTAGCAGGTGCTTTGTATCTTTAGCTTCAAAAGAAGCTCTAAGTAGAGCTAACCTCTTCTCTATAGCGCTTTCGCTGTTGGGCCTTATTTGTTTTTCTTTCAGGTATTGTTCAACATCTTTTTGTGTAAATCCTTGCGACAGCATCCGCATTATGTTGATGTCGTATTCTGTAAGTTCGTGGATATTGTTTTGTGTTTTTTTATTATTGTCGTTGGATATGTAAGTTTGGTTTTTATATACGGTGATAATTGCGTTTTTCAGCTCTTTGGCATCATTCCTGCCTTTAGTCACAAATCCGTCAATTTTGTAGTTGTCGAATATGGACTTAATCTTGTGAAATCGGTTTTCGATGGAAAATACGATAATTTTGAGCGCAGGTTGTTTTTGACGTACGGTCTGTATTAGTTCTTCTCCGCTCTCAAGTTTTTGTTTTCTGTAGTCGGAGGTGAAAGATAAGTCTGTGATTAATAATTCGTAAGGAAAGCCTAATATTATGGCTTTTTGTATTTTCATCAGAGCATCATCGCAATAGAAGGCCTGGTCTATAACAGGGACATTTAATTCCTCAACAGTTTTCTTAATGCCTATATTGTAACTGTCAAAATCTTCGGAAATAAGGATCTTTTTAAACATAATCTATAATATTAATTTTATGCAGGGATAATAATTTTCATGGAAAAACCTTTTTTCTGCTCATGGTCAATATAGAATTTACCTTTTATTAAATTTAAGCAGGATCTTATATTTTTGAACTCTTTATCGGGGGTTTGGTCTGGATCTGCCAATCCTATGCCGTTATCGGAATAATGGATAGTGATTGCGGTATTTTCCAGTTTGAACTTTAAAACCACTATGGTAGCCTCGCTGTGTTTTTTCATGTTGGTCATAAGTTCTTTCAGTATATGGTAGATTTCCTCTTTCTTTTCAACCGATATCGGTTCCCATAATTGAGGCTCATTTCCGATAATAATGATCTTTGTGTTTTTTACGCCGTAAAGTTGTATCATATTGCGTAAAATAACGGAGAAATCTTCCTTAATGTCTATCTTAAACTCGGCGTCATGGGAAATATCCCGGGATTTGTTATATAATTCTTCCAGCTTATCAATTATTTTTGTGGGTTTTGCATCGGGATTATTTTCCAGCAAAACCATTAAAAAATAAATTCCGTTTGCTACTTCATCGTGTATCTTCTTGGAATATTTAAGTTCTATCCGCTGAACTTCTTTCTCTTTCTCCCGTTTGAATTTTCTCGTTCTTGCCCTATACCATAACATACTAAAAAAAGAGGCTAAAATTATAAGAACTGTTATTGAAAAAACAAGTATCCTGTGTCTTAATAATTGATAGTTCTTTTGGGCATTTTCTGCCTTTAACAAGGCGTTTTCTTCTTTATTTTTTCCTACCTCGTAGCGTATCAAAGCAAATTGATTTTTAGAGCGGTCCCTTGCTAATTGCAGACTGTCGTTAAGTTTGACATAGGAGGCGAAATACGTGTTTTCACTGGAGGAATGGACATCTAAAAGAATTAATTTACGTAAAGCATCTAATTGATCATTGGGACTTCCTGCTATGGTAGCCAATTCATACGTTCTTTTGGCATGAAAAACAGCTTTTCCGTAATTTTTCTCTTCAAAATATTCGGATAAGTGATAATGATTGGCTATCTGTCCTAATAAATCGTTTTCCTTTTCTCTCAGTCTCAATGCTCTATATAATTCATTTTCGGCATTATAACGCGGATTGTTCAACCATCGGGTATAGGCTAAATTATCATTGACCATAGCCAGAAGCGAAGGATGCTCATGTGAAAAAGGATCATTGCTTAAAGAAGATAAGATATTTATGGCAACAGGAAAATTCCGCAATTTAGTATTTGTAATTGCCAGATTGTTTTTAGTGTAGAACCTTGAAAGTGTGTCGGTAAGAAATTGCAAAGTCAGTTTATAATATTTCAAAGCTTGAGAATAATCTTTCTGATCGAATTTGGAAGTGGCTAAAGTGCTGTAAACGTTTGAAATGGCGCGATTGTCTTTAGGTGATTGTAAATACTTCAAGGCCTCCGTGGCGGTTTCATCACTCCCGGGAAAATCTCCTTCAAAAGACTGAGTAAGCGCCATAGCGCTTAAACTTATTCCGGTATAGGAACGGTTTCCTTTGAGTGAAAAAAATTCTTTGGAATGATTATAATAAAAGAAAGCACTGTCATATCTACTTTTCTTTAAGTAATAACTTCCAAGAGCAAGATATATTCCCCCCAGTTTGTTAAAATCATTTTCTTTTTTGGCTTTTGAAATATTCTTAAAGGCGGTTTTGAAAGTAAAGTCATCGTATTTCGGAATTTCTACGGAGTCTTTTTCTTTTGCGGTCTCTTTAAGGGAATCCGTATTGTCGTCTTTACAGGATTGAGGTGCAGACAGAAAAATTAATAGTAATGAAAATAATATATGGGATAGTATTTTTATCATTTATCAAATATCAGAACATCTTTAAAACTTTTTTATAAAAAAACTATTCGAAAAAGGATAATCCGGAATGGTAATCGGGCAGATTACAGAAAGATGAATTACCTCCCCGCAAATGTAATAAAAAACCTGCGAAAAAACAGTACTTTATCTTGTATTTTTAAAAATAAGAAAATATTTAATCCGAATTCGAGTTATTTGTCGAATTAAATTTTTTGTCTTTTTCACCTTTTTTGCAGGTATATCCTGTCCTAAAGATCAGATTATACAAAGAGCATGAAAATGGGCGGAAAGCAAACTTATTTCGAAGTAGAGTAAAAGTAAAAATTAGGATGAAAAAGAGTACTGTTTACTCAAAATAAGTTTTATCTTTGAAACAGGAAACCATTGTTTGACATAAGAAAAGGCATGATTTGTTGCTGTTGCAGTGTACAGGTAGGGAATGTTTCGGGAATTTTTTCACCTTTGTATTCTCATGTTGGTCGGCAAAGAATTAATTCATCAGTAGATAAATGGAAAATACACCGGTTATTGTTATCCCCATATACAAAAAAGAAATATCAAAGAACGAACAAATTTCTTTATTAAGATGCTTTAAGGTTTTGGGACGGCACAAAATTATTTTTTGCGGTCCCGAAAGTTTGGATATTTCAACATACGAGACTTTGTTAGAGCGTGAAATTCACATAGAAAGATTTGAAAATGAGTATTTCAAAAATATTGGAGGCTATAATCGGCTGATGTTGTCCAAAGAATTTTATCAACGGTTTATAAACTACGACTATATGTTGATTTACCAGCCGGATTGCTATGTTTTTCACGATGAACTGGATCATTGGTGCAGACAGGGATATGATTACATAGGCTCTCCCTGGCTTACTTACAGAGTTTATAATTTGTCCCGATTCAAAAAAATGGTGTTTTTTAGCAAACAATTTCTATTGAAATTCATTGAAAAAATACCCAAAGACGAATCCATAGAATACAAAGTGGGCAATGGAGGATTTTCACTTAGAAATCCGAAGAAGTTTCTTTCGATTTTACAAAAAATAAACTCTGAAAGACTGGAAAAATATATGGGGACTGACTCATATTCATTATGGAACGAAGACGTTTTTTGGAGTTACGAGGTAAATAAGTACATACCTCAGCTGAAAATACCGTTTTACAAAAAAGCCGCAGGATTCTCTCTGGAACTTAACCCCAATATCGGGATAAAAATGAATCGCAATCGTCTGCCTTTCGGTTGTCATGGATGGTATAAAAAAATGAGTTTCTGGAAACAATATATAAATGAATTTTCATGAAAATCCTTTTTGCTTATAATATCGTTGAACATGACAATGAGTATGTCTCAAGAATGGCGGAAATCACAAGATCTATTGAGAACGCAGAGGTTGTTTCTTCTTTAGAAGAATTTTGGAATCCTACCCGACAGTATGATTTTGTTTTTATCAATTGGCCTGACTATCTTTTTAACTGGAGGAAGGATATTAATGAAAAGGATGTTCAAAACCTAAAAAATATTTTCAACCATTTTAAAAACCAAAAAACCTGTATTATAACTACTCTTCATGATGAATATGCGCATCATGACCGATCAGATTTCAGAGATCGGATCTTTGACATTTGTTATATAAAATGCGATTATCTGGTGCATTTGGGCGAATTTTCATTAAACAAATACAAACACGACCCCGCTTATGCCGGTATTAACCACAGGTTGGTATATCATCCTTTGTTTAAAAAATTCGATTTTCAATTAGATAAGCAATTTGTACGAAAAGAATTAAAGATCAGAAAAAAAGATTACTATATAATTGTCCCGGGAGGAATAAGGCATCAATATGAATTTGATTATGTTATGAAGATCTTTAAGCAACTGAACCTTCCCCATAAAAAAATTATGTTTTTAAGATCAACCACGATCAAAAAACCTCCAAGAAAATTCAATAAAGAATTTATCCTATTTAAAATACGGGAATTAGCAGATAAAAAAATTCGAAAAGTATACCAATACTATAAATTTATGGAAACCTCAATGCTTTCGAAATATTTTGAAGCCTCTGATTTAGTTATTCTGCCGAGAACGGATATTTTAAATTCCGGGAATGTAACCTTAGGTACTCAGTTCAACAAACTAATCATAGGACCTGATGCGGGAAATATAAAAGAGCAGTTGGAGAAGTATGAACATATCATCATAGATCCTTCTCAGATAGAAAATATTGATTTTGACGGATTAATAAAAGAAAAAGATTCCATAAAGTCACGAAAAAAGAAAATACATGAAGTTCAATCGGATGAGGTCATAAAAAGTCAATTGAAGGAGATCTTTGATCCTTCTGTTTCGATTCCGGATCGTAAGACCAGCGGTTAAATCCCACAATTGTACTACGCTTTACAGGGAATTTTCCGGAAAAAAGAAATAAATTTTTGGACTGATTATTTGAATACGAATTTCCGGTTTATATCTTTTTAAACCTGTGGGAAATGAATAATGCAGCTAAAACATAAACAGACTTTAAAAAAGATACCGGTTTTAATTTTTCATAAAAAGTCTTGTTTTTATCATTCCTTACAATAGTCCAATAATGCTCTAAAGCGCTGAGCTGATGCCTTAAAGGGATTTTAGATGCCGAAAGTTCACTATAGTAAAGAGCAGAAGCTTTCGGATTTTTCTTTATCAAATTCCAGTATTTTGCAGTAAGCCCGTCTTCCAGGTATTCGCCGATATAAATGACGGAATTAAAATACACCAGCTGATAATCCTTTGCCATGCGATTCCAGATAAGAGATTCCGTACAAAAGTTTTCCCCTTCAAATACAGGAAAAGGATATTTTTTCAATATATCCGTCACGAAAACCTCCGCCATATCTCCGGTTATATTATACGTATACCTAAACTCTAAAGGAGAACAGATTAACTCTTCAAAATCATAACTTTTATCGACCGGACGGTCACCTTTTTTTATTCCGCGTATGCCGACAACTCCTGCTATTAAAGGATTGTCTCTATGAATTATATATTTCTCATTAACGACACTGAGACTGTTTTCCGTTAGCTCATCATCACTATCCACAATAAAGAATAATTTTCCTCCGGCAAGTTCCACTCCCTTATTAATTGCCACGTGCTTGCCCTGATTATCCTGCTTTTTATAGATCATCCTGATTTTCCCCTCTTTCTGAAAGGATTCCATCAGAGTTTCCGTATCATCTGTGGAACCGTCATCGACAACGATCCATTCAAAATTTGTATAATTCAGATTTAACAAACTCGTATATAGATTACCCAAACGGTAGGCTCTGTTATAAGTGGGAGTAAAAACGGTTATGCTTACCTGATCCATCAGATTTGTTATAGTCTTTTATTTTTTAGTTATAGACCGGAGTCCGATTAATCAATATGCTAAAAAACATTTAGCAGAAAAAGTGAAAATCAGCATATTTTATACAATGACTATTGATTTAAATAAAATTTGCGTGTGATTTATTTCGATAAAATTACGGATATTTTTTATATTGTTGATGAATTTTATAAAAAAGTGTGGAACCCCATTGGAAACTTACTTTTTTCCTCTTCCAAATCTCCATTCAAATAATTTGTAGCCCAACTCCACGGGTAAATTCTGGAAGAAATTTTTCTTTTTGAGGTCTTTTGAAAAATAAGAGGATAAATAATCCGAAACAGATAAAGAAGGGGCTTTTTTTAATCGGGAATAGTTTTGTTTCCAATAATCCCCATCAACCCTCATGGATTTCCATTGTAAAGTCAGAGTGAGTTCTTTGAATCGGATAATATGATTTAAAATAAATTTCTTCCTGAGAGGAGATTCCTCTTTGTATGCCCGGGTAAAATACTCCACAATGGTTTGGTGGTTTTCAAAGTTTATTTTTTTCTTGTTAAAAACAATAGAATCTCCATGCAGATAATATAAATAGGTGTTTGCATTTAAAAACGCAATACTGTCCAGTTTCAGAGCTGTATGAAAAGACCATAATTCATCTTGGGAAAATAACCCCTTAATAAAATAAATCTTGTTTTTCCTGAAAAAATCCACCTTAAAAAGCTTGTTCCATGCACTAACCGCCCATTCACCCTTGCAGAAATGTTCTAATATGGCATCGTTTCCTTCAAGATAATCCCGGTCTTTTTTAAACTCAAAAATAGGATATTCCGTATGAGAAAAGGTGTCTATTGCAGTTGTTTGTCCGATGGTTAAAGTAGCCCGGGTTTCTTTTGCCTTATTATAAAGTTTTTCTATGCAGTCCGCAGGGATTTCATCGTCCGAATCCAAAAAGAAAAGATATTCTCCCCGGGCGTCATCAATTCCCGTATTTCTCACGATGGAGAGTCCCGAGTTTTCCCGATGCTCTATAATCCGGATTTTATCGGGGTGTTGAGACTGGATTTTTTTACTGATTTCCAAGCTCTTATCCTTCCCTTTGTCATCCACTATTACTATTTCCAGATTCGGATAAGTCTGATTTAGGGCAGAATATATGCTTCGGTTAATATATCTTTCAGAATTATACGCAGGAATAGATATGGTTATTAAAGGACATTTCATAGCTTTCTTTATAATCTCCCGTCTATGATTTCCTTATCTAAAAAGGATTTACAATCATAAACAATAGAATTTTCTTTAAGATGTTTTTTTACGTCAAAATTTTTAAAATCATCATGAGGTACAGCCAGAATAATCCCGTCAAAAGTCTTGTCGGGCTTTCGGTTACAGTCTTTTATCCCGTATCTCTGTTCCACAACTTCAGGTATGGCTAAAGGATCGTATACGGACACATCCACCCCATATTTCCGGAGTTGACGGATAACATCAATAACTTTGGTATTTCTTACATCCGGACAATTTTCTTTAAAAGTAATCCCTAAAACTAAAACAGAAGAATTATTTATGATTATTTCTTTAGTTACCATTAATTTCAGTACTTCCGAAGCGATGTAAAAAGGCATGGAGTCGTTTAATCTCCTTCCTGCCAGAATGATTTCAGGATGATACCCCATTTTTGCAGCCTTATGAGCAAGATAATAAGGGTCTACCCCGATGCAATGTCCACCGACTAATCCCGGTTTAAAGGATAAAAAATTCCATTTTGTTTCCGCAGCTTTCAGTACTTCGGTAGTGTCAATGTTGATCATATTAAAAATCTTTGCCAGTTCATTGACAAAAGCAATGTTAATATCCCTTTGGGCATTCTCTATTACTTTGGCAGCTTCTGCCACCTTTATGGAAGAAGCCTTGTAAGTTCCCGCCGGAATGATGGACTTATACAAACGGTTGATATATTCCGCCGCCTCTTCCGTAGATCCGGAAATTACTTTCGTGATTTTTGTAAGAGTATTAACCTTATCTCCCGGGTTGATCCGTTCAGGGGAATATCCTACAAAAAAATCGGTATCGCATTTCAGATTTGATTTTTTTTCCAGTAAAGGAATGCATTTTTCTTCCGTGCATCCCGGATAAGTGGTAGATTCATAAATGACGGTATTCCCTTTAGTAAGGAGTTTTCCTACCATTTTAGTTGCAGATAACAAAGAAGTAAGGTTAGGGCGGTTTGCGGAATTAACGGGAGTGGGTACGGCGATTATATAAATGTCGGAATCTTTTATATCTTCTACCTTATCCGTAGGATAAAAACCCGTGGATTGCTCCAACTCTTCTTTACTTTTAAGTAAAACATCGGTGATAACTTTTGAAGGTATCTCTCCCGTAGTATCAATGGATTGTAATAATTGAGTGATTTTAACAGGGGAAATATCAAATCCGATAACCTTGTATTTTTTGGAAAATTCAATAGCTAGAGGAATTCCCACGTATCCTAAGCCGACAACTGTTATTACAGTGTTTTCAGGAGAGGGTATAGCATCGGTAAGCATAGATCATAAAAACTATTTAATGTGATAAAACTCTTTGTACCAGTCTATAAAATTTCCGATACCTTCCCGTATGGAAGTATTGGGTTTATAACCGAAATCCCGTATTAAATCTGAAACATCCGCGTAGGTGGAAGGCACATCTCCGGGTTGTATGGGGAGTAATTCTTTTTGCGCTTTAATAGCCAGTTTGTCTTCTATTTCCCGAATGAAATCCAAGAGTTCGACCGGTTTGCTGTTTCCGATGTTGTATACTTTATAAGGCGTAACCAAAGCAGGGTTTTCCGGATCTTTAGAATTTTTACTTTCCGTCGGTGGTTTATCGGTTATCTTTACAATACCTTCTACAATGTCGGAAATATATGTGAAATCCCGTTGCATTTTCCCATAATTGAAAACCTGAATAGGTTTATTCTCGAGAATGGATCTGGTAAATATGAAAAAAGCCATATCCGGTCTTCCCCAAGGTCCATATACGGTAAAAAAACGTAATCCTGTAGTCGGAATGCCGTATAGATGACTGTAAGTATACGCCATTAATTCATTGCTTTTCTTACTTGCGGCATATAAGCTTGCCGGGTGATCTACATTGTCTTCAGTAGAAAAAGGTTGTTTGGTATTAAGCCCATATACGCTGGAACTGCTGGCATAAATCAGATGTCTGACGGAATATTTCCGGCAGCATTCCAAAATATTTAAAAAGCCTACAATATTAGAGTCTATATAAGCTCTCGGGTTTATTAAAGAATAGCGAACCCCCGCCTGAGCAGCTAAATTAATAACATAATCGAATTTTTCATAACGGAATAAATTTTCCATGTTTTCCGTATCTTCCAGATTTAACTTTATGAAAGAGAGATTGGAATATTTAGAGCTTTTTATACGTTTATTGTACTCAATATCCGATTTTTCAAACCCGGAAACGTGCAGCCTTCCGTATTTTAAATTAACATCATAATAATCATTGATGTTATCCAATCCTGTTATTTCATCTCCTCTTTCAGCTAAAGCCTCTGCAAGGTAGAAGCCGATAAATCCGGCAGTTCCCGTTATAAGGATTTTCATGAGGTTAAATAGATCTGATTAAAGTAAAAAAATTATCATACATACTACAAAGGTAAGATTTTATAATGATTTTCCTTACTAAAAAAAGAAGAATACGCAAATTCCCGTATCACCCCAATCAATTACTATAATCTCTCCAAAAAAACACCCGGGAAAAGTCAAAAAACTCATTTTCGGGCTTAAAGACAGTACCGTTTTTTACCCCTTTTTTCTTTTTACTGGCTCTGCGAAGCATAGCAGTAGCACAAAATAAAAAGCCCCGATTTTCGGGGCCGTGATTATGTTTGTTATTAGTGGGTGGTGTTTCTCCGTTTCCAAATTGAGCCGTTCTTTATTGTCAGCTTTTCCAACGTTCCTTTGTCGGAAAGTTCGTTCAACAGTTTTTCGCTTTCTTCTCTTGGTGTTCCTGAAAGTTCTGAAAACTCTCTTGCTGTAAGCGAATGATACTTTGCAAAAAGTGTTTCCCAGCTTTTACCGTATTCGTTTTTCGTTGCTGTGGGATGAAGTTTTAAAACGGCTGTTTCGTAAAAAGGATATGGTTTTGAACCGTAAACAATTTCCTTGTTTCCCGAATTGTCTAAAAAGAACGTTGTAGGGAAACCTCGTACACCAAATTCTCTTGCCAATTTTAAATCTTCTTCAAACAGCGTGCTAGCCTTTCCTTCAAAGTCTGTTTTTAACTGCTCGACATTCAGCCCGACTTTTTTAGCGGCAGCTGCCAGGTGTTCCCATTTAGCAATATTCTTTTTCTGTAAGAAAACCATTTCTCTAATCTCCCTTAAAAACAAAATTGCTTTTTCGTTATCTTGTATTTGTGCGGCTTTAAACGTAATGGAAGGCGGATAGGAAGAATGTAAAGGGTCTTCAAGCCAAATGTCTCCGTCCATTGGCATATCGTAGTAAACACTTGCTTCGTCCCAATGGTGTGCCACGTCAGACGGTTTGCCTATGCTGCCTCCATTGTAGCTCCAATCGGGAAGCAAGCCACCCATACGGTATTCAATTTCTATGCTGTTTCCGTATTCCGATTTCAGTTTTCTTAGTTGTGGTTCTATGCCCCAACAGGACGAACAGATCGGGTCTGTGAAATAAACAACCTTTACAGGTTTTTCCGTGTTTTGCGTGGTAACATTTGAGTTTGTTGTACTGTCAGGTATTCCGCAAATCCCCTCAACAGGATCGCATAAAAGCGGATTGTTCTTAGCTGTTTCGTTTGACATATTTTGATGATGTTTATTAGTTTGTCCTTGACAGGCAGACAGATTTGACATAATTATTGAAGCGTATATGATTGTAGATTTAAACACTCGGAGAATTATTATTTTCTGCCGGAGATTGTAGTTTAACGTATGAATAATAGGATAATGCTAAAACAACAACAGAGAAAACAATAGGTCCGTAAGAATGATAATCTTTTGCTATGTGAGCCACTATGGCAGAAATAATGTTGATGGTAAAACCAATATAAGCGGCTGTTTTTACGGGCTTGGGTACAAATGGGAAAATTAATGCCAATGCTCCCAAAAGTTTGGCAATGGCTAATTCTATCCTGAAATAATCAGGAAATCCCAGAAAGGTAAATGCCCCTTTCAGTTCTTCAGATGTAAGATAGTTGTATACACTAAAAAGCATAAAGGCGGAAAACAATCCTGTTGAAATCCAAAATATAATTTTGTAGGTGTTCATTTTTATCGTTTTTCAAGTTCGGCACAAAATTATTACAATATAAGTTTGCCAATGGTATCAGTTTCCTTTTAGAAACTACTTACCAATAGGGAACTATTAGTAAATTCGGTAATTTTGCGCTGTAATTTTTATGGTAAAAAAAGAGATGAGAAAAAAGCAAATCGTGAACAATACAGCTTGCTGTAAAACCCGAATAATAGCAATTAAAGATACAATGGAAATATTATCGGGTAAGTGGAAAATTCATATTCTCGGTACGTTGATGGAAGGCGGAAAAATGCGTTTTATGGATTTATTACGTGAAGTGGACGGCATTGCGGCAAAAATGTTGTCAAAAGAATTGCAGGATATGGAAATGAACCATTTAATAAGCCGTACAGTCCTTGATACAAAACCCATAACGGTAGAATATGAAATTACTGAATATGGGCAGACATTAGAACCTATCATTGATGAAATTGCTAATTGGGGCATTGCATACAGAAAGTCCATTTATGGTGATCGAAAAAATTAACCTTTTCTCTTTCGTACAACCGGTATCAGACCTGTGCGAACTTTTTGTTCGTTATCCATCTCTCTCATTTTCTTATCAATTGGTAAAAAATGCTTATCTTTATAAAACTAAAATAACCTTTTATGAAACTATATCCTATCGAAACAGGCAATTTTAAATTGGACGGAGGAGCTATGTTCGGAGTTGTGCCTAAATCTGTCTGGCAAAAGACCAATCCCGCAGATTCCAATAACATGATTGATTTGGCTATGAGATGTCTGCTTATTGAAGATGGCAAACGGCTTATTTTAGTAGATACCGGAATAGGAAATAAACAAAGCAAAAAATTTTTTAATTATTATCATTTATGGGGAGATTTCTCATTAGAAAAATCCCTGTCTCAATACGGGTTCATTTGCGATGACATTACGGATGTTTTTTTCACCCACCTGCATTTTGATCATTGTGGGGGAGCCATAAAGTGGAACAAAGATAGATCGGAATACAAACCCACCTTTAGAAATGCCATTTACTGGAGTAACCGCGATCATTGGGATTGGGCAGTACATCCCAACCCGAGAGAAAAAGCTTCATTTTTGAAAGAAAATATCCTGCCTATACAGGAAAGCGGACAATTAAAATTTATTGATACTCCCAAAGACAATTTTTTAAAGAACTCTCCTCTGGGTTTTGATATTTATTTTATAAACGGACACACGGATAAGCAAATGCTTCCTGTTATCACACAGGAGGAAAAAACCATAATTTATGCAGCTGATCTACTTCCCACTACAGGACATATTCCTCTTCCTTATGTAACAAGCTATGACACCCGTCCGTTGCTCTCAATTGTTGAAAAGGAACAAATCCTCACTTTGGCGGAGCAACAGGAATATTTTTTCTTTTTTGAACATGATGCCTGTTGTGAGTTATGTACTCTACAACAAACCGAGAAAGGAATACGCTTGAAAGAAACCTTTAGTTTTATTGATATTTTCGGAAAGTGAATAACTAAAAAACTCTCCTGAAATTTCAGAAGAGTTTTTTCTCTATATGGAGTGTAACTATTATCTCTATTTATCGTTTGCTGCCTGAATCGCTGTAATGACAACCGTATTATAAATATCTTCGATCTTAGCTCCTCTGCTTAAATCATTAATAGGCTTTTTCAATCCCTGAAGTACAGGACCTAATGCCAATCCTCTCGATTCCCTCTGAACGGCTTTGTAGGTGTTATTTCCTGTATTTAAATCCGGGAAAATTAAGACATTTGCCTGCCCGGCTACCGGCGACCCCGGCATTTTACTGTTCCCTATGCTGGGAACCACGGCTGCATCATACTGGATGGGTCCTTCGACCAACAGATCCGGACACAATGATTTTACCAACTCCGTTGCTTTTCGTACTTTGTCTACATCTGCTCCTTCTCCTGAATTTCCTGAAGAATATGAAAGCATAGCCACTTTAGGTTCAATGCCAAATGCTTTCGCTGTTTGCGCTGAAGATATTGCTATGTCTGCCAGTTGCTCAGGTGTCGGATTGGGAACCACGGCGCAATCTCCGTATACCAATACACGGTCTTGTAAAAGCATAAAAAATACGGAAGAAACCGTGTTTATTCCCGGTTTGGTCTTTACAAACTGTAATGCCGGACGTATGGTGTGAGCGGTAGTATTTTGGGCTCCGGAAACCATCCCGTCGGCGTCTCCTTTATATACCATCATGGTGCCGAAGTAAGAAGCATCCAGAATCAGGTCTTTAGCCCAGTTGTATTCTATTCCTTTGTCTTTTCTTAATTCGTATAAGGTTTCGGCATAGTCTTTTATTTTGTCATTTTGGGTATTATCTAAAATGGTGATATAATTCTCATTCCAATTCAATCCCAGTTGATTTACTTTTTGTGTTATTTCCTCAGGTTTTCCTAAAATAGTAAGTTTAACTATTTCATCTTCTGCAAGCATGGAGGCTGCTCTTAAAATTCTTTCGTCTCCGCCCTCGGGAAGAACGATGTGTTTACATGCCGCTTTTGCTTCTTTCAGCAAATTATACTGGAACATTCTTGGGGTGATTCCTCCGATTTTGAAGGAAGATATTCTCTTGTCTAGTTCCAGAACATCTACGCATTCTTCAAATAAGTCAACGTTTCGTTTTATTTTTACATGGCTTTCAGGATAAATGGAGGATTTGATATTCGCTGCTGCTGCTGCTGTTTCAAACGTTCCTGAATTTACCAGCAGGATAGGCATATTTACTTTAGCGCCTTCTATGAGCTTCATCGTTATTTCGTTCGGGGTCATTCCTACGGTTAAAATAATTCCGGATACCCTTCTGAAATTGGCTAAATTGGAAAGCGCCGCTCCCATGATTAAATCCGAACGGTCTCCCGGGGCTACTATGACACAGTCTTCTTCTACATAATCCATAAAATGAGATAGCTGCATTCCTCCGATAATGAACTTCTTAATCGGACGGTCTAAACAGTCTCCTCCGTATAACACCCGGGCTTCCAACGTATTTGCCACTTCTTTTAATGTAGGGAAGCGCAACGATTGATCTTCAGGAATGGCGGAAAACAAAATGGATTCGTCCGGGATGTGTTTTTTGCATCTTTCAATAATTTCCTCCAGCGGCTTAGTCGTTTTGTTAACAATGACAGATATGATCTTGTTGTCTTTTTTAAGGAAATTGTTAACTTCCAGACTTACATTTTTACTCAGATCATGGACTGTTTTAAAAGAATCCTTAATAACAAGGATTACGGGAATATTTAATGATTTGGCAATGACTACGTTTAAATCATAATCCAGAGATGTGCTTTCCGTAGATAGATCCGTGCCTTCTATCAGGACAAAGTCAAACGTATCTTCTAATGCTTTATACTTTTGAATGATCAGATCATAGGCTTCATCCAGCCGTCCGTTGCTCTGCAAATCAATAATTTTACTTTTAGTGAGGGCATATGCGTCTTCGTAACTTTCTTCCAGATTAAAATATGATATCATGGTTTCAATATGATTATCTCTAACGCCTTCTTCAAAATCATCTATAATAGGTCTGAAGTATCCTATATTGGGAGTTCTTCTCATGACCATTTGCAATATTCCTAAACTAATTAAAGACTTTCCACTGTATGGGCTTGTGGATGCTACATATACGGATCTGTTATTCATGGTTCAAAAATTATAGTTTGCACAAACATACAAAATAGAATTACATTAATAAAAATTAATTAACATAAATCATCGCTTTTTTGGGAACAAAATGCAATTTTTTAACACCCCCTTATTTGTGTTAACATATTCTGTTTCTGATTTTTAACTATAATAATCATTTGTTTATAATCAGAATAAAAATGATTGTTTTTTTATGAAAAAAAACTCATTTGAGTTTAAAATCAAACTAATAGTAACATTTTTTATCCATATTAATGTATAAATTAACCTATCTGTTTTTTAAGTGTTATTCTTTAGGGTATACTCTTGTTATTTTCCCTTTCTGACAGTATTCAAAACTCTGCCACTAACCCGTCATACGCCAGAAAAACATTTTCAGGCAGGTTTTTCTGTACTTCATCGTGAAATCCCAAATGATAGCTAATATGGGTTAAAAAGGCTTTTGAAGGCTGTATTTTATCAATTATTTCCAGTGCCTGATCCAAAGTGAAATGTGAAATATGAGGCTCCATGCGTAATGCGTTTATTACCAATATCTCAGAATATCTGATTTTCTCTATTTCTTCCTCTGCGATAAACGAAGCATCCGTAATATACGACAGCTTTCCTATTTTATACCCTAAAATGGGAAGTTTTCCATGTATGACATGAATAGGCTCTATACAGACATCATTAATTTTAAAATTATCAACAACCGGATATAGGTTAAAGCCGGGAGCTCCCGGATATTTATTTTCTGAAAAGGCGTAAGCATATCTCCTTTCTATATCCTTTAATGTTCTTGGCAAGCCATATATGGGAATATTTCCCCTTTTAAGAAAATTAATAGGACGCAAATCGTCCAGTCCCCCGACATGATCCGTATGTTCATGCGTAATTAGAACCGCATCTACATCAGACATGTTCTCCCTGAGCATTTGCTGCCGGAAGTCTGTGCCGCAGTCAACCAGCAAATTCAACCCTTTATGGCGTATCATTGCAGAGGTACGAAGTCTTTTATCCTTAGGATTAGCAGATAAACACACCGGATCCGTAGATCCTATTACCGGAATTCCCTGAGAAGTACCTGTGCCTAAGAAAGTTATTTTACTTTTTTCTAATCCCATAATTTTTGTAAATTTACGAACAAAAGTTTACAAAAATATGTATACTTCCAGACAAGTATTGACGCCAAGGCAAAAAGCCCTCCAGATAAATTTAAATAAGAACATTTACGGTACTTTTTCTGAAATAGGTGCGGGACAGGAAACCGTACGGTACTTTTTTAGAGCCGGAGCCGCTTCTAAAACCATAGCAAAGGCTATTTCCGCCTATGATAAAGACTTTAGCGACTCCATCTACGGAAAAGAACCCGACAATCGCTATGTTTCCCAGACCCGGCTATTGCGAATGCTTGATTATGAAATAAAACTGATAGAGGATCGTATTGACAGAAAAAGTTGTCCCGGAAGGAAATTTTTTTCCTATGCAAATACCGTAACCACTATAAATTTCAACAAAACTTTCAAAGGACATGGATGGGTGGGTATCCGTTTTCAGATGAACGAACTGGAAGACTATAACGAAATCATCCTGCATGTCCGTTTCCACGAAAACGACGCTAAACTGCAACAGGAAACTCTGGGAATTTTAGGAGTAAACCTGATATACGGAGCATTCTTTTACGGAGAAGACCCTAAAGTGATTATAGACTCTTTGTATGATGAGCTCAATACGGATCAGATAGAAATCGATATGATCAATTTCAGCGGTCAGAGATATGCCGGTGTCGACAATCGGTTAATGAGCCTTCAACTGGTAAAGAACGGAATGACAGATGCCGTGGTTTTTGAACCTGACGGAAAAAACGTTCTTCCTGCCGATGAATTTTATAAAAAAAATATTTTCGCATTACGAGGCAGCTTCCGTCCGGTTACCAATGTAAATATCGACATGTGTAATCAGGGTTTGAAAATGTTAATGAGCGAAGAAAATATCAACGAACACAATACTAAAATTTTATTTGAAATTACCACCTCAAACCTGAGGGCTGCCGGAGAAATCAATGAACGCGACTTTTTGGACAGGGCAGATGTTCTGGGAAAGCTCGGTTACACGGTTTTAATTTCCAATTTTTCCGAATATTATCGCTTAGTGGACTATTTCAGCCGTTTTACCACTGAAAAGATCAGAATTTCCATGGGGGTAAATAATTTATTGGATGTGTTTGAGGAAAATTACTATGACAACCTGGGGGGAGGAATTATGGAAGCTTTTGGTAAGTTATTTAGAAAGGATATGAAAATATATTTATACCCTTATATAGATCAGGAAACCGGAGAACTTCTTACTTCCGAAACTTTACGGGTAAACGACAACTTAAAGGACTTGTACAAATACTTCAAGAAAAACGGACGAATCGTAGACATTAAGGATTATAACGAATCTTATCTCAGAATTTACGGTAAGAAAATTCTGGCGCAAATCGTTATGGGCGGTACCGGATGGGAAGACCGAGTACCGAAAGATGTAGCAGAAATGATAAAGGATCGGGGAATGTTCGGGTATTCCAAAGGATTTACCCTGCCCTAAAAATATACGTATAAATTTATGATCATATATTCGGAAAGTTTTCATGTGGAACACTCTGTGGAAGAGGAATGGGTTTTGTGGATGAAAAAAAATATCATCCCGGATATGCTCAGTCAGGGGAGGTTTTCAAGAGCGGTATTTGCTAAAGTAATTTCACACTCGGATGAAACCGGAAACACATATTCCGTTCAATATTATATAAAAGATAAGGCAGAATTGGAGGATTTTTATAAAAAACATTCCGGAAAAATAACGCAATCAATCTTTACTAAATTCGGAACACAGGTTCTGTCCTTTAAAACGGAATTGGAGCTTATTGAAACTTTTGATTTGTAATTCCCTTTTCTACTTCAAACTATTCCTGTAATTATACTAGAACTCCGTTAGGGTTATTCTGTTTGAGAACAATTTTCAAACATTCAAAGACCATTCAAAACATATTATATCAGAAAAATACAGTTTTATAAAACAATAAATTTTGTAACGATCTTAAAATCTTACTTTTCCCAAATGTTTCCAGAATTTTCTTCTACCTTTACAGGAGAAATAAACTTAAGCCGTTAAGTATGAAAAGGACATTGTATGGAATCGTTCTTATTTCCGTGTTGGTATGGATAATCAGTCTGATTGTATCACCCCCTGCCCGGTGGGATGTATGGCAGATTAGGCAGCAGTTTATTTTAGTAACCGGAATCATAGCTTTCGGTAATATGAGCCTTATTATGCTGTTGGCCGCACGTCCTCAATGGATGGAAAATTTTTTCGGAGGATTGGACAAAATGTACATCCTGCATAAATGGGGAGGCATTTTATCTATCATCTTCGGTGGAATACACTATTTGATAGATCTGAGCGGACCCAACCTGCTTTCCATCTTTTTTGGAATATCTCCCCACAGAGAAGATTTTTTTTACGGGCTTGCAGAAAATTTAGGCGAATGGGTCGTTGGGTTTCTGTTAGTATCTTTAGCCTTAACACTATGGACGAAATTATCCTATTATATCTGGCGTTATGTTCATAAACTTATGAGCATTGCTTTTTTAATTCTTGTTTTCCATGCCATAGTATTGTCTCCGGTCTCTTATTGGACTCAACCCGCAGGTATTTTTATAGGACTGTGTTGTCTGGTCGGGTCTGTTTCCGCTTTAATTTCGTTGTTCGGATTAATAGGAAAGCAAAATACGTTTAAAGGGGAAATTATAGACCTTAAAAACTTAAATTCCTCTATTATTGAAATTGTCTGCAAAGTGGAAGGAAACTGGAAACATACTGCCGGGCAATATGTATTCTTTAAGCACAACAAAACAAAAGAAGCCCATCCGTTTACACTGGCTTCGGCAGATAAAGATGACGGGGTAGTGCATTTATGCGTCAAAGATCTGGGAGATTATACTCATCGGTTGCAAACCTGCCTCCGGACGGGAGATCTCGTTACTATCGAAGGACCTTACGGACGTTTTGATTTTAGAAAAAATCTCAATCCCAAGCAGATATGGATTGCCGCAGGAATAGGAGTAACGCCTTTCATTGCCTGGTTGGAATCTTTAGAGAATGATCCGAACAGGGAACAATACGATGTAGATCTATACTATTGCGTGAACAATGAAAAAGAAGCTGTTTTTGGAGAACGACTGAGATCCCTGACGGAATTATTTTTCAATATTCGATTACACCTGTATTATAGCGATGAAAAAGGGTTTTTGACGTTAGACCATTTGGATATAACTAAAAATAAGGAAGGAGATTATCCGCCGGTCTGGTTCTGTGGACCTGAAGGATTTGCTGATTTTTTAAAGCATGCACTGATAAAAAAAGGATTACCAAAAAAAATATTCCACAGAGAATTATTTCGAATGCGTTAGCCGGACTAGCCGCAACTTAATCTGACAATCGGGTAAAAGACTTTCCGGCAAGCTCTATATCTAATAAAGATACAAATTTTTCTCCGTTTTACCAAATATTTTTGTTATCGTTGAAATTCAATAACTTCCAGATTTTGGATAGATTCCCGATTAATTTCAAAACGAAGCAGGGTACGTACTTTATGAAATCCATACATACCAACAGCCCCCGGGTTCATGTGCAATAAATGAAGTTTTTTATCATTCATTACTTTTAAAATATGAGAATGTCCGCAAATAAACAACTTAGGCGTATTTTTTTTAATTTCTTCCTTTACAGCCGGCGCATATTTCCCCGGATAGCCTCCGATGTGGGTTATCCATACATCTACTTCTTCACAAAAAAAACGTTGGTGCAAAGGATATTCTTTCCGTATTTCAGTTCCGTCAATATTTCCGTAAACTGCCCGAAAAACAGGCGCTGTACTTTTTATAGCCTCAGAAACCCGGATGTCTCCAATATCTCCCGCATGCCATACCTCATCCGCCTGAGATGCATATTCCAGTATTCGTTCATCAATATAAGAATGGGTATCGGAAAGTAATAGTATTTTTCTCACTATTTTTGCAAGTAAAAATACAATAAAATTGCGATATTTCATACAATTTCTTTATGATGGAACGGATTATTTTGGTTACCAGAAACAACCCGAACATATTTCCGTGCAGCAAACATTAGAATCCGCATTGAGCCGGATGCTCCGTAAAGATATTTATACCACGGGAGCAGGAAGGACGGATACGGGAGTTCATGCCCGGGAAATGTTTGCCCATTTTGATGTCGAAGAAAAACTTCCGGATAATCTGGTAAAAAAACTAAACTCTTATTTACCCCCGGATATTTCCATAAAAAGCATCTTTCAGGTTAAAGACTCAGCCCATGCCCGTTTTGATGCGGTAAGAAGAACGTATCAGTATTTTATTTCAACACAAAAAAATCCGTTCAAACAACGATTTCATGCACAGTTTTTGCATTACGACCTGGATGTGGAAATTATGAATAAAGCCTCGGAAATATTACTTGAATATACGGATTTCACCAGTTTTTCCAAGCTGCATTCCGACAATAAAACCAATGAATGTGCCATTTATAGGGCAGATTGGGAACAAAGAGAAGGAGAATTAATCTTTACCATTTCAGCCAACCGGTTTTTACGCAATATGGTTCGGGCAATAGCAGGAACCCTGATAGATGTGGGGCGGGGGAAAATAGATGTTGTTAAATTCCGGGAAATAATTGAAAAAAAAGACCGTACATTTGCATCCACTTCAGCGCCTGCCAAAGGATTGGTTTTAATAAACGTTGAATATCCACAGGATATTTTAATATGAAAGATAAACCGGAAAACAAAAAAGGAAAAATAAACACCGGACAGGCATTATCCCGCCTGATGAAGCTGGGCAGCAAGTATCCGGTATGGTTTTATTCTACCCTATTTGTAGCGGGAGTTCTTGCTTTTGTTTCTTCCTATCGTCCGGTATTGATCAGTCATGCCATTGATGTGGATATTCTGAAAGACAAAAGCTTCCCGGGGTTATTCCATTCATTGATCGTTATCTTTTTGTTATTGTTAGCGGAAGTTGTCTTACAGTTCTTGCTGGTATATATATCCAATTTTGTTGCCCAAAACGTGATCAGAAGTTTGAGGATCAGCTTATACAAAAAATTAATTCATTTTAAATCCGCTTTTTTCGATAAAACCCCTGTCGGAGTATTGGTAACCCGTTCGGTGTCTGATATAGAGACGATCTCTACCATTTTCACAGACGGTATTTTAATGGTATTGGGAGATATACTGCGGATTGTTTTTGTAGTCGCCGTTATGTATTGGATCAATTGGGAACTGGCAACTATAGCCTTATTTATCTTTCCGGTTATGATCATTGTGACCCGTCTCTTTCAGAAAGCCATAAAAAAAGCGTTTTCAGAAGAGAGAACCCAGACGGCAAATCAAAACAGCTTTGTGCAGGAAAGACTTTCCGGGATGATGACAGTACAGGTTTTTAATCAGCAGAAAAGAGAATACACCAATTTTTTCGCGATTAATCAGAAGCTGGAAAAGGCGTATTTAAGAACCGTATTTTATTTTTCGCTTTTTTTTCCGATAGTTGATATTATAACGGGAATAGCCGTAGGTATAATGATTTGGTATTCCGGACATAAAGCCTTTACGGCTCATGGCATTTCTCCCGGAGTGGTAATTGCTTTCACCACTTCTTACATCAACATGCTGGTACGCCCGATGAGACAGATAGCCGATCGGTTCAATACGATCCAGAGAGGAATTGTGGGCGCAGAACGGGTATTTACCGTACTGGATTCCAACCATGAAATTCCGGATACGGGAACAATAAAAAAGGAAACTATAAAAGGAGACATCGTATTTGATAAAGTATCCTTTTCCTATGTGGAAAGAGAAGCGGTTTTAAACAAGTTGTCATTTAAAGTTTCCGGTGGCGAAAAAATAGCCATTGTTGGAGCAACAGGCGCCGGAAAATCCACGATAATTAACCTGTTGAACCGTTTTTATGATGTATTGGAAGGACATATTTATATTGACGGAACAGACATTAGAGAATATGAATTGCATAATTTACGCTCCCATATCGCTGTAGTTTTGCAGGATGTATTCTTGTTCAACGATACCATTTTGGAAAATATCACTTTTGGAAACAAGGATATAAGCTATGAAGAAGTAAGGAAAGCCGCCAAAGATATACGGATTGATGACTTTATTATGAGTCTTCCCGGCGGATACGAGTATGAAGTGAACGAACGCGGAGCTTCCATGTCTTTAGGACAAAGACAGCTGATCTCATTCCTCCGGGCATATTTGTATAACCCCTCGATCTTGGTATTGGATGAAGCAACATCTTCCATAGATACCCAGTCGGAAGAATTGGTTCAAAAGGCTATGGATAAAATTACACAAAACCGCACATCCATTATCATAGCCCACCGCCTGGCGACTATTCGAAATGCAGATAAAATTATGGTTCTGAATCGGGGAGAAATGGTGGAAATGGGAAATCATGATACGTTACTTCAAAAAGGAGGATATTATAAGAAATTGTATGAATCCCAGTTCTCAAAAGAAGAAAATAAAACTATTCCCAAATACGAAAAATAACAACTTTGCTGAGAAATAAATTATGAAAAGCAAAAACAAGGTTTTCCCATCTATGAATCAGGACAATGCCGTTGCCAAATTCTAAGAGCCTGTTTAAATTTTATTCAAATATTTATTTTTAGGTTCTAATTATATTTTGCATTCTTTTTAAGCTCTTTTGAGTGGCTTTTTCACTTTTTCTTCTTGATTTAGTCCGCTAAATCTTCAAATAAAAAGCAAAAAATCCATCTCAAAAATAGCAATAAAAAATAATCGCAATAAAATTTAAACAGGCTCTAAAACCATTTGGAATATAAATTGAAATAAACATTTGAGGCTCACACAAAATTACTAAATTTGCGGTCTAAATAAAGAATATGAAAGATTTACAACATACCATTGAAAAAGCGTGGGAAGACAGAAGTTTACTATCAGAAAGTAAGTATCGGCAGGCAATCGAAGAAATTATAGAATTATTGGATTTAGGGAAATTGCGTATAGCCCAGCCTTTAGGAGACGGAAAGTGGCAAGTGAACGAATGGGTGAAGAAAGCCGTGGTTTTATATTTTCCCATTCAGAATATGGAAACCATAGAGGCAGGCATTTTTGAGTATCATGATAAGATTCCGTTAAAAAAAGGATACGCTGCTAAAGGAGTACGAGTAGTTCCCAATGCTGTGGCAAGAAAAGGAGCCTATATTTCAAAAGGAGTAATTCTGATGCCTTCCTATGTTAACATAGGAGCGTATATAGATGAAGGAACTATGGTGGATACCTGGGCAACAGTGGGAAGCTGTGCACAAATAGGTAAAAACGTACATTTAAGCGGAGGTGTAGGTATCGGAGGCGTTTTAGAACCTTTACAAGCAGCGCCTGTAATTATCGGGAACAATTGTTTTGTCGGCTCCCGCTGCATTGTGGTGGAAGGAGTGCAGGTAGGCGATGAAGCCGTATTGGGTGCTAATGTTACCTTAACAGGGTCTACTAAAATTATTGATGTTTCCGGAAAAGAACCGATTGAATATAAAGGATATGTACCCCCGCGTTCTGTAGTCATTCCGGGATCTATTACCAAAAAGTTTCCTGCCGGAGAATACAATGTTAATTGCGCATTGATCATCGGTAAAAGAAAAGACAGTACCGATAAAAAAACATCCCTAAATGAAGCATTGCGGGAACATAACGTATCTGTGTAATAGCTATACGGATTGAATCGTGAAGGCGTTACGGATTCAGTTATGACGACCCGGGAGATGTAACGGTTTTGGGTGTAATGCCCGAAAATCTGAAGAAAATTTATCGGGAATTAAGACAGGGTTTCTTTGTTATAAAAAATATATGGGGTTCTGTAAAAGAATCCCCATATTAATCGTAACCGTATTATTGTGGCAGATAGTGAGCGCATAGGTTCGTGCTTTTCCCTATAAGCATATTTTAGATTCTTCCAAATTCTAATTTAATGTTTTCCAGAGAGTTTGTAGTAGTAAAGCCGTTCCTAAAGGAATATATCCTTACCTTTTAAAAAATAAAACAATAAACAAGTCCATCCGATAATCATAAAAGTCCCCCCGATAGGAGTTACAGGACCTAAAAATTTCAAATTTACGTTCCAGTATTCAGAAAAAGCCAGAAAATAAATACTTACGGAAAAAAGGAAAGTTCCCAAAATTATTCCCCAGCCTGCCCATTTTTCCAATGCGGAGGTAAACGATAAAGCAAATCCTAAGATCAAAAGAGCCAAAGCATGATACATTTGATATTTGACTCCCGTTTCAAAACTGGTTAATTTTTCCACGGAAAGTAATTTCTTAAAAGCATGAGCTCCAAAAGCCCCTAAGATAACAGAGGTTAACCCATATAAAGCGCCAAAAACAAGTACTATATTTTTCATTTTTTTATAAAAATTTGTTTAAGAGCCTGTTTAAATTTTATTCAACTATTTATTTTTAGGTTCTAATTATATTTTGCATTCTTTTTAAGCTCTTTTGAGCGTCTTTTTCACTTTTTCTTTTTGATTTAGCCCGCTA